>JAGWZD010000135.1 GCA_018968995.1 Bdellovibrionales bacterium | reverse complement strand
AACTCGTACAGTTCTCTAATAATGCCCAAACAGAGATTCTGCTTGTTCTGCGAGATTGGAGCAATACGAAGGGCGCTCAAAAGCCTAAAAAAATCGTCAAAAAAGTGTCAACGTGGATTGCCAGGGTCAGCCACCTGCATATTCTTGAACTGCTGCATGCACTTGGTCAGCAACTTCAGGGTCGCGGCACTATCTTTGGCGTCCATGTTGGCCATTAAGGCCTTCACCAGCTGGCTATCAGGGTCGGCAGCCTGAGCTCGCCCAGCCCCACGCTTGGCCATCGCCGCGGCAACCTTCTCGGTCCCTGCAGCCCCAGCATCGCCCGCGCCTAGAAACTTTCTCCAGGCAGGAGTGTCGACCATGTAGTTCTTCGAAAAGTATCGCCCAGAAATATACATCTGGTCACGAAGCTCGGATCGAGGCACTCCAGTAATCTTAGCGATTTCTTTTTCGTATTCTTCAAAAAAGTCTCGTCCCCAGGCGACGTATTGGCGTTCAGATAACCAGCTCGGCATATCGTTGCCATGAAGCAAGCCGATGGCCATATGCACTTCTTTCTGAATAATATTATCGGGCTCCCACCTCTTGATAAAGTCGGCTCGGCCTTTAGCAAGGAAGAACTCAGTAGTGAGATAGGAGTCGCCAAAGTCGCGAATCACCACTTTTCCTGTGGGCTTCATATCCTTGTCGAGCTCAACCAAGAAGTTCTGCGAATGGGGAGAGTCAAACGCTAACCCAAAGCGAGCAGTAAATTCTGCTAAAGCCCTGGCCAAGGGTTTATTGTAATGCTCATTCCAAAATTCAGCGACATTCTTTGCACCGTTTTTCTTAGCAATCATGGCGCCGACTTTTTCGTGAACCGCTGAGAACCCTGGAAGATAATAATGATCTTCGGATGTCAGAGTGTTCAAAGACCTCACCAACATCGCTTGATCGAGATCCGCAATTCCGAACATAGCAGGCTCATCCAGAATGAACGAGTGAGTCACCGGTCCACCTTTTTCAAGTTCATCTTGAACAAAGTCTGCTGCCATACGAACCTGTCGGGCATCGTCGATGGGCTGCTTCTTATCGCGCCATGCCCCTCCCGTGACATCAGTTGACACTTTTGCTGAAAACTGTGCCTTAGTCACCGGATCTTCCAGAATGTAGCTTCGGGACGCTGTCATGTAAGCCGAAAAGTGCTTGTGACGCTGCTTCGAAAGCCCTTTCTTGGTCAGCCACTTCTCGACTTCCTTATGCCACTTGGTGTCTTCGGGATTAATAATCCACCGAACAAACTTTTTACCATCGCGCTCAAAAATCAGAGAATCGCGAACGTCTGGGGGAATCCGTTTTGAGATATCACTTTCTAAGGAGTCTAACGGAATTTCATAGTGCTCCATCGGAATCATCGCGTCGCTTCGCTGAGAAACCGCGTTCCCACGGGTTTCAAATTTCACTAACGCCGCCACCTCGGGATCCAGAGCCCACGTCGGACTTGCCGACGAGAGAAGGGTGATTCCCACTGCCAGGGTGATTCCTTGATTCAATCGATGAAGCTTCAACATAAGATGGGCCCGCTTTTTCCCTTTCAACCTGACCTATCGGAATATTGACGTTACTTCTGAAGATGTGTCGAATTTGACCAGAGCGGATTTTTCCTGATACTTCCAAGCTGAAGGGGAACTGTATGAACTCATTTAAGAAATATCTTGGAATCATGATTATTTTCGCTTCTTTGGGCTATTCGCCAAGCTGGGCAGGCGACAGCGCCACTCGGGTCACCGTTGAAGGAATGACCTGCAGTAGCTGCGCAGACTCCGTGAAGAAAAGCCTACTGCAGCATCCTGAAGTCAAGGCTGTAGACGTGGACGTGAAGACCGGAAAAGTAGTGGTCACTTTCCAGCCTGAAAAGTCTCTCACAGATGCCCAGATTTCAGAGTCGATTCAAGGCGCAGGCTACAAAGTGAAAAAAATCACCAAAGAGAAGAAAACCTAATCGCGCGTGCCTGGGCCCTTACAAAAGGAATGGGGCGCTCTTTCCTCTGGCTGGAAAGAGCGCCTTTCGAAAGTTCATCAGCAGCCTTGGTTCGAAAAGCTCGACAAGTTTCTCGATCAGGAAGTGCGATCAGGAATCACTGTTTTTCCGCCTCCTAAACACTGGTTTCGTGCTCTTCACGAGGTCGAATTCGAAGATGTGCGCGTGGTGATTATTGGGCAAGATCCTTATCACGGAGAAGGTCAAGCAACAGGCCTATCGTTCGCCGTACCTAATCCACTAAAACCTAAACCCCCTAGCCTTTTGAATATTTTTAAGGAAATTGCTGCAGACACGGGCGAAAAGCTCGATCCCAGCAAATCCGATCTCTCGGGATGGAGTTCGCAGGGAGTGCTTCTTCTAAACACAATTCTCACGGTCCGTAAGAACGAACCCCTGTCGCACCAGAATCAGGGCTGGGAGCAACTCACTGACACGATCCTTCGATTGCTCAACGATCGCTCAGAGCCTCTTGTTTTCTTGTTATGGGGAGCGCCCGCACAAAAAAAGGAAGTCTTGGTTACCAATCCAGCACACCTGGTGCTCCGAGCACCCCACCCCTCTCCCTTGTCTTCTTATCGAGGGTTTTTGGGATGCAAACACTTTACGCAGACCAATCAGTTCCTAAAATCTAAAGGATTAAGCCCCATTCATTGGAGTGAGAGTTCACGCTCGGCTTGAGATAAAAGAGCGCCATAGTCGAAGGTTTCCACGGGCTGTGAGCTTCGATTTTTGCCCGTAGCAAGACCATAGACTCGATCCGAGACATAGGGAGCAATCCACTTTTCCATGCTGAATCGCGAAATGGCAGCAGCTATTCCACATCCACGTACCCACAGGCCCACCGCCCAAACTCGGCACGAAACATTCACACTCCAGTAGGTCACCACTCCAGAAAAGGGCACAAAATGCTTTCGATACTCTTCTTTATCCCAGCTATCGCCACCGCCCCCATTGGGACGAAATACGACCGGAATCGCATAATTCAAAATCTTCAGGTCATAAAGTCCAAGTACTTTACAAATGGTCGGTCCAAGCTTGGATTCAATTTTACTGTAAGTACGCGCAAGCCACTGATTCAGCGGCTGGTGATCTCCAAGATCTAAGAGACCAAAAGCGCTAAAATTAGTGGCGGCCACTTGCACCCACTCTCCAGAAATCTCATCCGCTAGATCTTGATGGCCTTCCTGTTCAAGCCGTTCAACAGCCGTCGCTATCAAACCGCTGATCGCTACCTGGAGCTTTTCTTCAAATCTCGAGTCGTTCAGCTGCCGAGTAATTTCGGCAACGTCTTCCTTCGGATCATACTCGGCCGCGTGCGCGGCGAGTCCCGAAAACAAGATGACCAACACCGAAAGAAAAAAAGTAAGTTTCCGACTCATAGCCCCTCCTTGGGCAGTTCGCTGTGAAGTACGAAATAGCGTTCTCCCAGTTTAACTGACTCTTCTCCTGATTCAGAGGGATTTGATGGAACGGATTCACATTTCAACACCGCTCCCTACTACAACGAATCGTGTTAGGGCACAATCTACCTAGAAACTAGATCCTTCTTTCCTAGCTTTCATCATTTCTGCGGAGTGGAGCCTGGTTTACCGGGGGGTCAAGCCCGAGAGCTATTCTAGACAAAACTAGTACAACAAGTTCAAAACAGGATCTGCTCAAGGGCCCGCCCGAAAGACGTGATGAAAGTAGACGGGCGTTGAATCCTGCTTCTTATTCCCGCGAGAGGCCTCATATCGCTGCAAGTCCTCGAGCCTGAAAGCATCCAGCTGGGACTCCATCTCGGAAATCGTCAAACGAAACCCTCGCTGCTTCAAAGCAAGGTCATCTCGCGTCTCCAAATACCCTTCTAAAACTTCCCCAAGTGCATTGAGTACGGTGATGCTCTCGAGCACCGATTGCGGCATATTTAGCGGAAATTTAGACTGAAGAAGATGGCTAAAAAGGGGCCATCGACGCAGCTTCCAGACCACGGTTTTTCTAAACCAAGACGATACTGTTCCATGCAGCTGATACCCGTATTCATCCGACCATGCATAGAAGCGATCCAAGACCGCGTCTTTTCTTCGAATCCACCCCACTCGAGAAATATCTTTCCACTCTGCAAGAACTTTAAAACGGGGATCTACATCCAGGTCCGAGGGTAAAAACGATCGCTGGGTAGAAATCCCCAAGCGATTCACAAAATTTCTATTCTTCGGTTCAATTCGGCCCAAGTACAGGGGCACCTGCACCCTTCCTGCGCTTGCTTTTTTGAATCCAAAGTAAGGAATCTCCGTACAAAAGAATGCATTTTCATCGGATAGATCCATAGCAAAGTCATACGGAACGACCTTGAACGGGGAGCGCTCAGCAGCCTTCAACCGTTCATAGGCCTCCTGTGCCGCTCGAGCTGCAAGCGCTTGACCCTCTTCACCTCGAAAGCGCAGAAGCATGACCCGAGCATTTCCGTCCGAGGCATACTCTTCATAGCTTCGGATGGTACTGCCCACTTCAATATGGGCCTCTAGGACTAGCGGTTGGCGAGTTGCAGGATCAATATAGATAAACGCTCCATGACTGAACTGACCATCCACTTGAGACAGACGCGCGATGGCCGCACTCGCAAAAGCGTTTCCACGACTCAACAAGATGTCTCCCGACTTCAGGTCTTTGGGACTAAACGAGGAAAGTTCTCGAGCCAAATGCAAGTAGGGACGATCACCGGCAAGGTAAGGATAAGGCTTCTTTTCGTTGTAGGGCGGCACCTTCAGTCCGTGCTCGGCAATGTACTCTTCGGTATAGCGAAGCACGCGCATCACGTTTCGCGCCTGATCTGCGCAGGCCTCGCTGTAAGCCCCTTTTTGATAGAGGCGGAAAAGTCCTTCTCGAAGATCTTGCCTGGCCTCGAAAAAAGCTCGATTCGCTTGCCCGGGGCGCTGCTCAATCTCGCGCGCGACTTGTGAATCGGGAGTCAGCTTGAGCAGATCTTGATAGTACTGGCTGAGTGATTGAATGCATGATTCCTCGCTTAAACCTGACTGAGTCCATTGCCGAAACTCTTCGACCCAAGTCCTGAGCGAGCTGACGGGGCTCGAGCCACCGCTTCTACTGGGGTTATTCAAGCCTTTCAGTGGCGTTTGGTGTCGGGGTGCGCCCAGAGCCACCACGAGAACCACTCCACCCAGCACCCACCCGATCCACGCTTTGCTGGTGCTAGAGTTCCGTTTGATCTTCCCCATGACACTCTTATCGGCGAAACCCAGAGGATTCATAATCGAATGGGGACGCGCTCTGGACTGAATAAGCAGACTTAAGATTAGGATATTACGTAATTATTTTATTGGCTGGGGAACTAGGATTCGAACCTAGATAGCCAGAGTCAGAGTCTGGAGTCCTACCATTGGACGATTCCCCAATAGAACTGAAGGCTAGATAGCCCAGCCCAACCGGAGCGGTCAAGCGTCGGTTGCTGGGTCAACCTCCTCCCCTGCGACCGCAGGGAAATACTGCTGTTTTTGACCGATGACATGCCCTGCCAGCATGGGTTTGCCGAGCTCGTCGAGCTTGAAAACCGAAGGTTCCAAGTTCAGCGACTGCCTGAGCCGGTCCATCGTCTCGGGGACAAACGGATAGAGCAGGATCATCAAATTTTTGAGCACGTAGAAGCACGAAAACAGGGCGTCCTTGCGTTGTTCCTCAGGGAAGCGGTCATCATGCGGCTTGAACTGCGTGAACAGGCTATTGATCGAACGAGCGTAGTTCTCGATCGCTCCAAGCAGGCTCGCGTACTCCGAGCGACCCATCGCCTTGACGTACCGACGCACGAGCTGCAGCGTCTCGGCCTCAATCTTGGGGTTGAGCTTTCCGTCCGGGATCTTGCCACCAAACTTGGAGTGGCAGGCGGAGATGGGCTTTTCGAAGGCCGCGTTCATCGGGCCCGCGAGGAATTTATTGCGCTCATCGAGTGCAGCGACATCAAAGTTCGA
>JAGWZD010000134.1 GCA_018968995.1 Bdellovibrionales bacterium | reverse complement strand
CTGGCCTCTTTAAATACGGTTGGCCAATCGATCTCTGATCTCAATAGCCTGCTCAAGCTTCCGCATTTGCGTGGGGGTTTTGGTGAAGCCACTCTGGAAAGACTTCTGGCTGATTTTCTACCTCCAGGCTCCTACGACACTCAAGTTCAGGTCGTCCCCAACAGTACTGAGCGCGT
The DNA here is from genome assembly GCA_018968995.1 of Bdellovibrionales bacterium. Taxonomy (GTDB): domain Bacteria; phylum Bdellovibrionota; class UBA1018; order UBA1018; family UBA1018; genus CAIOHW01. Next base: position 5,816 of record JAGWZD010000134.1, on the reverse strand, counting down.
GGACGCGGTAGTGAAGTTTTCGAGACAGATTCTACCGATCGACAGCAAATTTCCGCGTGAGCAAGTGCTTCCGCTTTTTGACTCACAAGACCCGGCCGAGCTAGAGTCGGCCCGAAAAACCCTTTCAGAGGTCATCAAACAACAAGCCAAATCGATAGCGGAAAAATATATTCATCCTGAACATGGCACCACCGACATGGCTTTGATTTTCTTACCGAGCGAAACCCTCTATTTCGAAATCACTCGAAACGGGAAGCTCTTTGAAGATCTCAATAAACTAAAAGTCTATCCCGTCTCTCCAAACACGCTGGCTGTCGGTCTTCGATCAGTAGCGATGGCGCAAGAGTACTACGACATGGCCCGCGGAGTAGAAAAGACTATCGAAGACATCGGAAAGGCCCGAAAACACTTCGAACATTTTGAGAAAAAATTTGATGATGTCGGCAAGGGCCTCCAAAAAGCTCAAGAAGCCTTTCATACGGCTCACACCCATTTGGGGCGCTACGAAACTAGTGTTTTCAGGCTTATCGGTGCCTCAGCCGAGGAATCCCAGGGCGACCTTCTGGGTAGCCAAGAGTAAAAGATGGCACCCTTGACATCAGCATCTCTGCCCGAGACGATCTCTCCATGAAGCTAAAAGCACTATTTGCTTCTCTTTTTATCGCTCTACTGGGTGTCTCTACTGCATCAGAGAGACCGGCCTTGGGCGACAGTCGCCTGAAACAGCCACGGAGTGCTCCCTCTTACGATTCTTGCTGCGTCTGCGTGCGGGATACCTCTGATGTAGAGATGTTTATCTCGATGTGCAAACGCTGGCTGGGAGAAACCTCGCGCGCTACAGGTTGCAAATACCGAAAGGTCATTTCTAAAGACGACACTCTGAATTTTGATCGCGTCTCTGAAGGGGCTCGTTGCGAAAATCTTCATCTTTATGGAGCGTTTCATGGCAACAGCAGTGTCACCCAAACACCCTTTCGAATCTCGGCTCAGGCGGCCTCAGCCTATCAAGCGAAATCGGTTTGTTACGATGGCATCACCTGCATGGTTTTTGATAATATCGAAGATGTAAAAGCCTGCGCTCGCGACGTGGCACAGAACCAAGCCTGCAGGTTTCAAATCACGGGTAACCAAAATATTGGTCTGGGTACGGTTCCGTTTTTTTGCGTTCGTCCGCGAGAAATTAGTGAGGCCACATCTAAGCTTACTGCCGTTATTGAGGAAGCCTCAGTCCGTTTCAGCTATGCTCCATGTTCAGCAGAGGGAGCCATTTGTGGGTATCTTCCCTCGGAGGGGCGCTGGGCAAAAACTTATGCCAAGTCCAAGAATAACCCTAACGCCAAGTGGTGCATTCAGGATGGCCTCACCATCGAACAACGCTGCTGCCCTGATGGCAGCCAGAAGGCCAACCCTGACTCTATGGGCGGCTTTTGGGCCGCCCCAGGGCATTCGTGTCGCTGATAGACTGTCTAGGACGGTTAGGCGTTAGCGGCTTCCGGCAGATCTGGATCAATGCCCCGATTCAAAGCTACCGCCAGAGCGAGCCACTGAAGTTCAACCAGCGCAGGCACCCAAGCCAGGGGGCTACCACCGTAAATGTCGATCGTATGGGCTGGCTTCAAGGCCGCAAGATCCTTGATTCGAATATCTTCAGCCATGCGAACATGCCAAATTCCCCCGGTGACACTAAATTTAGGTCCGTGAAAAAACTCCTCGCTTCCAAACGGACGAGCAGGAACTTTCGCCATTTCCATTAACTTCAAAGCGCCCTCTGTGGCCAGCCACTGCCCTTCCCACTCACCCACAATAATCTCGGGCCCTAGTCCGGCTCGACGACACATGAGCTCTAGGTTGGGATCTCCGACACTGGTAAGCGCGTCCCATTCCTCGGCAGCACGAGCAGGTAAAAGCAACGTCGTCACCGCACAAATAGCACTCGTGACAGCCGCCGTATGGGGCTCCACCACTTCTAAAGGACAGGTTTCCAAAAGGAGGTCATGATAGCCCTGCCCCAGGTCGATTCCTTTAGCAGCTACTAGAACGGTAAAGGCCCCTTCGCGGCGGCACATTTCCAAAGCCTGAATGGTCGTCTCCGTTTTACCTCGATGGGTAAAAGCAAAAGCCCAGTCTCCTCGACCTGGAAAAAACTCGCGCCCCATTTGCATGCTCGAGCAAGAAATCACAGGAATACGAATCCTCGTTTTATCGCGCAAAAGCGCGTAACCGCAGAGTTTGGCGGCATGGTGAGAGCTTCCAGCGCCAAATAAAAAGATTCTTTTGGGTGCCTCACGCGGCAGGTCTCGAGCGCCATATTGCGAAGTTCGAGCAACCACGTCACGCCACACGTCTCTTTGACTTCGTAACGTGCGCTCTACTCCAGACTGCACGCGGTTTTCATCATCGAAATCAATCTTCGCGATTACCGAATTTTCTTTTGGGCTCATGGCTCTTTTCCTTTGGTTTATCGTCTTACTTTATCGGCAGCCCGAGACAGCTCATCAAAAAGATAAATCTGACTCAGGCAAGCCTTTTTAAAATCACTGATCAATAAGCTTTCATTCTCGCCGTGGGCGTTCGTGTACGGATCCTCAACTCCCACTAGCAGTGCTGGCGCTCCGCCTAGGGCTTCTGCAAATGGTTTAACAAACGGAATACTGCCGCCACAGCCTAAAAAAAGTGGCGTTTTTCCGTAGCCGTTTTTCAACGCTTTCGTTGCGCATTCAAACGTTGTCTGACTCCGGGAAGTCTGATTCGGATCGACAGCCCACGGACCACTTCCTCGATCTTGATGAATCGAAACCTCTAAACCCCAGAGGGTAACCTTCCTCAGATGATCCTCAAGCTGTTTTAAAACACGATCTGGATCCATGTCCTGAACCAAGCGAATGGTAACCCGGGCCCAAGCTGTATCGTTTAAGACATTCCCCGCTTGCTTGCGTGAGGAGGCCTGTATGGCGTTCACTGTTAGCGAGGGATACCGAAAGATTTGAACGATCGGATTTGGCCCTTCCTGAAGTAGCTTTGCACCGGGAACAAGCCCCACCTGCTTGCGGAAATCGCGCTCGTCATAGGGAACTTGCTCGAAACTTTTCCGCTCGTGATCCGAAAGCGGCCGCACCTGCTCCAGAACGCCAGGAACTGCGATCCGTCCCTGCTCATCGACGAGGCTTGCCAACATCTTGGACAAGGCCATGGCCGGATCAGGCACGGGGCCTCCCCACATTCCCGAATGAACCGAATGAGAAATCGAGCGCACCTCGATATTCACCCCCACCAAACCACGAAGAGAAATCGTGAGCGCAGGGTATCCGCAATCGAAATTCGACGTATCGGTAAGGACCAAAACATCGGCCTGAAGCTTGGCTTTATATTTTTCAAGAAAGACCGGCAGGTGGCTGCTTCCCACCTCTTCCTCGCCCTCAATCACGATCTTCACATTGACGGGCAGCTCGCCAAGAGCCTCCATAAAGCTTGAAATTGCTGCCAGGTGAACCAGAATTCCGGCCTTATCGTCGGCCGCACCCCGGGCATAGAGTCGAACGCCTCCAGGTCCCTCACGAAGGGTGGGCTCAAAGGGATGCGATTTCCAGAGTTCCTCTCGGCCCGGCGGCTGAACGTCATGATGCGCATACAAAAGCAGGGTCGGCTTACCGGGAGCCCTTAATCGTTCGCCATACACATAAGGATGCGCCCCAGGAAGGTCGAGAATCTCGACCTTCTCTAAGCCGTTTTTTCTCAAAAGCGCAGCGACCGCTTCAGCAGAACGCCGCACGTTTTGGGGGTCAAATCCCTCGAAACTCACACTGGGAATCCGCACCAGACTCTTTAAGTCCTCGAGATGCTGATCAAAGCGTCGTTCAAAGGTGCTCAGCACTTTCTCCATGTCGACCTCAAGCCTCCGGGGGAATCCAAAAACTGTACTGAATCCAGAGGCTTGACAACAAAAATCCACTCCGCAAGGGTAGCCCCATGGCTGAGAATCCGGGCACACGCATTAAACTGAATCCTTCGTTCTGGCGGCACTCCAGCTGCGTGCCCTTTTCAGACGACGTGGTGCCTTCTAGCCTGTTTCTTCGCTACCGACACTTTCTGGTGGTGGATATTGAGACTCAGAAGCTCGCTCATGAGGTGGGAGGTTGGGCTCACGTCGATAAGCTCGGGGTGTCGGTGGCTTGCGCCTATGACAGCAAGACCGATGAGTTTCTTTCGTTCCGAGAAAACGAGCTAAAAAAGCTCTTCGAGCTCTGCGAGGAGCGCTTGGTAGTGGGCTACAATATTCGAGGATTCGACTTACCAGTCATGGTGCCCTACGGGCTCAAAACCGCAGATTTAGATGTCTTCGACATCATGCTCGACTTGCAAACGCTCACTCGTAGACCCGCGCTCAAGCTCGATGCCGTGGCTCAAGCCACCTTGGGGGCCGGAAAATCAGCTGACGGACTCATGGCTGTAGAATGGTATAAAAAGGGCGAAATCCAGAAAATCATCGATTACTGCATTCAAGACGTCAAAGTCACACGCGACGTTTTTCAATTCGGGCGACAAAACGGATTTATCAAAATTCAGAACTCAGAAACCAGCCAAACCCAAGTTCCTGTGCAGTGGAATTAAGTCCCAGCGGTTACGGGAGGTGCACTCCGGCTCATGGTCATGAATTCGGCTGCGAGCTCACTGGCTGTCTGAGTCCATTGTTGTGAACCTCGGCAGGCCTGCTTCTCAATCACCGAACCATCCGCGCGCGTCATCCGCACTTTCACTGATGAGGCACAGGCTTCCTTTTCATCGGCACTAGAAAGCATCAATTCAGACAGATTCTGAAGGCGCTCTCGAATCTGCTGATGGTTCCACACTCGAGACTCGGTTGTAACCACTGGAATGGTACGCCCCTGGGCCATTCCCAAGGCAGAAGCGGGCACTCGGCCCACCAGCTCAGGCGCGGTGGTGGACCGCATCTTCGGTAGCGCTGGGCTCACTTCAAAAGTAGGCTCAACCCCTTCGAACGCCGCCACGTGAATGGTCCACAGCACTGGCCCCGCCCACTTCGCGTCGGGTCCGGGATATTGAATAAAAGCTTCGACCACCGGCGACGTATTCACCTGAATTCCTTCAATCGCTTCCACCACATGGTTTAACGTTGAAGACCCGCCGGCACACCCCGAACTCAACCCGGCCAAGACCAGAGCGGCAAGAGGCAGGGACGCCCACTTTCTAGAACGATTGCAATTCATCGCGATTTGCCCTCACTTTTTGAAGCCACGCTTCGATCTGCCCGCTCGACAGGATACGACACCGACTCTGTTCGTTTAAATCCGCCCAAACACGACTGAATCTTTCCGCCCTGAAAGGCTGGAATCTCACAAGACACCGGGGCCACCAAAGCGGCCACTGCCGAAGACGTAGCCCAGGTCGATTCAGAAACCATCCCAGCCGAACAACCCTTTTTTTCGGGAGCCAATCCGAGACACTCCAAGACCGAATTCCAGGCCGTAAAGGTCTTCCCGTCGGACGCCATCTCACATGGAGCCCACGCCTGAGCCAGCACTCGAGCCAGCTCAAAACGAGCGCGGTCTCGATCTTTCGAGTACAACTTCAAAAATCCATCCCCGATATGAATCAGTGCCGGACGCTCTCCTGGCACAAGGCTTCCGATTTGCGGGCGCGTCCAAGAGGCAATCCCTCTCCAGGCTAAGTCGGTTTCAAAATGGGTTTGAGGTCGCATCACTCGCGTCTGACGAATCTCAAGCTCCATCTTGGCAAGATGAGAGGGCGGAAAAAACTCAGCATTCTGCCTCAACCACTCCACTAACTCGATTTTGAGT
>JAGWZD010000133.1 GCA_018968995.1 Bdellovibrionales bacterium | reverse complement strand
TATCCATCTGCTCCAGAGACTGGGTCTAGGTTTGACGGCATGGAGTTCAAGCCTGAGTAGTGTGTCACGAGATCTTCTAGGCTGACGCTCCGATCAAAGAACTTTCGAATCTCAGACGGCATCAGCGGCGCGGCCTTTGAACAAGGAGAGATCCGTCTTTCGACCACCTCGTTTGCTAAAATCACTCCGGTGAAAAGCTTAGTAATCGATCCCACGGCATAAGCGGTGTCGGCATCAGGTGTTGAGTTTGCCCTACCTATAATCGTGGAGCCCATTCCCACCACCCCGGAGCGACTTCCTTTTACTACTCCAACCACGATACTAGGGGGCTTCGTGAAGTCTCTTCCTGAGGGGTCAATCAGTCCACGAACTGCTTTTTGGATCGATTCAACATCTTGAGCACTGAGGTCGCCAGCAGTGATCGGCGGTCTAACTCTGGTGATATCACCCGAAGATTTTTGTTCCGCAGTCGGGCCCTCAGAGGCTAGTCCACGCTCATGCTTTACACCAACATTCAGCTGACAACCCGAGAGACTCGATAAAACCATACCTGCCATTAAGAGATGCATTGTTCTTTTGGTTTTCATTTTGATTACCGCCTTTAAATAAGAGTCGTTTGAAAAACCCGCTGAGTTGCTTCGGACACTAATTTTAATCACGGAGTGATACTGTCGCCTGGCTCGTAGGATTGAACTTTTTGAGAGTTATTGGTGTAACGTTGATTGGACCCAGCCGACCTGGACACCGCGTAAACATACTGCGAGAGTTCTTCAAAACTGATGGCTCCGTCCCGCGCTCCGTCGGAATAACCATCTGCCTCGGTGAATGCTTTATAAATTGCAAATGGTAACCCATTCATCAAACGGGTCTCATTGCCATCTACAATTTGATTTGGCGCCGATAAATTTTCGGCATCTTGCGCACTGATAACCAAAAATCTTCGCCCTTCTCGCGCACGACTGCTCCAATAAGACTGAACCTTATTGAGGTAGGAAATGAGCCCGCCACCGTAACAAGACATGGTGAATACGATGACGTTCTTCGCGGGAAGTGCCAAAAGCAAATCTCCGAGCTCATCCCAAGGCATAATGTCGGCTTGGACACTTCCAGCGGAGGTAAGATAATTATTCAGGATCAAGCCCGTTTTCGCGCCATGAGAGTGCGTATAAATCACCACCGTGTCTTGGGTAGTGAGTGTTGATCTTAACTCGGAAAGGGTCCTGACAAGACCTTCTCGTGTGATGTTTGCCGCGCTTTGTGAATTAGAAAGGGTGATCGACTCCATGGGCACTTCACGCAAAGAGTGAACTTCGATTGGGGCGCGCTTTGAAAAAAAAGCGACTGCTGAAGTCTCTACAAGGTTTGCTGCCTCTTCGGCGCGTTTTCTCATTTCCTGACTATCGTTGATCTTTGCTTTAGCCAAAGTGAGTAGCACCACCCGACCCTCGGCAGCTGATGCTGGGTTCTCACCAGAGACTGGTGGTGCTGGCTGGCGAGAGGCCTCTCGACGCTTATATTCGACGCCAAGATTCAGCTGACAAGCCGACAAATTCGATAAAACGATACTAGCCATGATCAGATGCCCGATTCGCTTGGTTTTCATTCCTCTTACCGCCTTTGAAGAAAAGACGATTCACGCCGCAGAAAGGTTGCGACTGCCCGGCTGGAGTAAAAAGGGTAATAAATTCAGCGCCTTGGGCTGGTCAACGGCTGGCCCTGGGGGTACGACGAAATCCTCTGAGAATCATTAAAATATCGGGAATTTGAGCCCACCGATCTTGAGACGGCATAGACGAACTCCGAGAACTCATCGAAATCCAAAACGCCGTCACGAGGACGGCCCGAATAGCCATCTGCAAACTGAAGGGCCTGAGCCACCGCAAAAGGCAGTCCGTTCATTTTCTCGCGACCAATAGTCACCGGCCCGGCCGACCGAGAGGCATTTTGTGCTGAGATCACCAGGAACCCGCGACCCTCCAGCGCCCGCCCCTCCCAGCGAGAACGAACCGAGCGGAAATAGTCTACCAGACCTCCACTAAAACAGGACATCGTAAAGACAATCACGTTTTTTGCTGGCAAAGACAGCAGCGCTTCACCGTAATCGCGCCACGAAAGACGCCCGTCGACCAGAAGTCCCTGCGGAGTTCCATGAGAATGGGTATAGAGAATCACGGTATCATCCGTCCTGAGTTCTGCCGAGAGTGCGCGCAGGGCCTCTTTAAAGCTCGAGCCGAACTCGGTGTGTCTGCCAGATCCATGCTCAATGAGGTTATAAGAAAAAGCCCGAGGAAACCGTTGCTTTGCTGCCATCAAAACCATTTGCGCGGATCTTTGACCGCGCTCCCGCATCATCGGTGGATCATCAGGGCGTGCACTAGCCAAAGCCAAAACATAGACCCTTCCAACGCCTGAACTCTTTGCCAGGGAAATGCCTGGGTGGACCCAAAGTGCTAGGTACAAAAAAAATCCACTGATGATCGTATGGCTCTTCATCCGTCCTCCCTAAAAGACAGACGAACCAGCTTGGCGTTTGGTTGCGCCCAGCGCAGCCCTCGAGACCTTGAACCTCTTTTAAATTTCAGCTTTAATCTGAAGGTGCTCCAGACTAAAAATTTGTCGCTTTTTAACGCGACTTACACCCAGTATTCAAAACTTCTGTACGGAATCTCACTCCACATTCTCTTTAACTCTGAAGAGGCTGAGGACGTGGTGCAGGAGTGTTTCATCGCCTTTGCAGAAGAAATGGACAAAATCGAGAATCCTAAGTTCTGGCTCGTACGTGCGGCAACCAACAAGAGCATCGATAGATATCGAAGGAAGAAGGTGGTTCAAGGCCACGCTGATAAAGAAATAGCCTCAGACGATCAGGCCCCTTTCTTTACCATCTCGACCCAGCTGGCTTTATCCAAAGAGCTGAGGACTATTCTAGCGTCGCTGAAGGAGCAGGAGCGTGCACTCTTAATACTGAAACTCGGGTACGACTATCAGTATGACGAACTCTCATCACTCTTAGGCGTGCCCGAGGGCAGCCTGAAGTCTCAGGTTTCTCGTCTTCTAAAAAAAATTCAATCCATTCACGGAGCGCACCATGAGGGATGAGGAACTTCAGAAACTAATAAAAAACTCTCTTCAAAAAAATGAAGAGCTATGGACATTAAACACGCAGTCAAAGGTTCATAGAAAACTGGGTCCCACTGAAGGGGCGAGCGTGCGCCCCCGAGGCCTGACCGCTCGACAGCGACTACTAATCAATGTTGCCGCATGGGTCGCTTCGACGATTTTCTTTCTCTATGGAATCAATCAGTGGATTCTTCTTTTAAGACACATGAAATAACCTCTTGAGACGCCCTGGGGTCGGGCACTCGATTACCGACAGCCTCCTGATAACATCCCCGGATAGCTTCGTTTGAACTCTCACGCAAACAATCGAGAAGAGACAAGACATAGCCCCTTCGGTCCGATCCTGAGTCCGGGTTTAGCCGAAACAGACATTGGTCAAACACCTTGCGCGCCTCAAGTCGCACGCCTGAAGACGGAGGCTTTCTAGAGAACGAAAGACAAAGCGGCCTCGGTCCGCGATATTCCGTCAGCTCCGATCCCTCACAGTCCTTCGCACAAAGGCCACAGAGCCCTTCCAGAAAACTACACTTCCCATCGCCACACGTGAGCGCAGGATAAACCCTCGAAAGAGAGTCCATCAGTGCTGGATACTCGCCCTCACAGTGCGGAGCGCACCTACTCACAGCCGCATAATGGTTCACCCAGACACTGTCTTCTATCCGTGGGGCCCGTTTTGAGTCATCTAATCGCGACGACATTATTTTTCCGGAAACAAAGATCAGAATAGAAACCGCCAAAATAGACAGTGAAACCCTTGGTTTTATAGAGTCACTGAAAAACCGAGCTAGCCGTTCCGTCCCGCGTGGGTTTTGGATCTCCCCTAGTCTACGCAACAACGCGTCGACATCCGGCACCCGTAACGCTGGATCGGGGGCCAGACACTCTGCCATTAGCCGACTCAGACTTTCTGATACAAAATCCGCTTCGCGTGCGCCTTCAGAAACCGCAGACAGGCCATCAGGCCGACGACCCAAGAAAATTTCTGAGCCCATCACTCCCAAAGCGTAAATATCCGAACGGCCAGACAAAACTCCCGATGCTCCTTGCTCCGGAGACATGTACGCTGGCGTTCCTAAACTCTCTTCAGAACCAGAGCTCATCTCCCGAACAATCCCGAAATCGGCAATTTTGATATCGCCACTAGCGCTCACTAAAATATTCTCCGGCTTCAGGTCTCGATGAACGATCGAGTGCTGGTGAATCGCCTGAACCCCTCGAGAAATACTCCTGAAAATATTGAACCGATCGTCCAGACTCAGAAATGGATTACTCTGCAGATACTGCCTGAGATTGGCGCCCTCAACGTATTCAAGAACTAGAAAAGTTAAATCGGATTGGTGGTGGAGGTCAAAAACTCGAATCACATGAGGATGATTCAACCCCATCAATACGCGAGCTTCCCTCAGAAACTTAGATTCGATCTCAGGAATCTGAGACTTTTTGCTTTGCTTTAAAACCTTGAGTGCAACATGAGACTGCAGACGAGAGTCATAAGCCAAAAAAACTACGGACATTCCTCCTTCGCCAAGTTGCCGAAGCACCTTATATCGGCCCAACTCTTCGATTTGCCTCTGGAGACCCGTCACGTCACAAACCTTTTTTCATTACGAATACATGGACATCACCAAATCCGCACGCTCTCAAGCTGCCTTATTGGTGTTCGACACAAAAAGTAAACTCTTACTCTTTTCGTCCTGCGCGTACCACTCGACTATGAAGATTCAGCTTAGAGTCGAAGATAAATTGAAAGAGCAGCCGAACATACGAATGATGGGAATAAAGGTTCTCGTAAAATTCGGGCGCCATCGCTTTGAGCTTTTTTAAGCGAGACCATGGGACCATCATGAGGTCATGGTGCTCATTGTGGTATCCCACATTGAACATCAGCCAGTTTAGCGGGCCATAATAAGAATAGGTTTCTTGCGATCCATGAACCACGTAATGCTCTTGAATCCACCTCGCACCAAAGGGATGAAGACCTATCGCAAAGACGGAAGACAGCACCAGGTATCCAATAGATATCCAACCCATGAAAACTAAAAGGATCGAAAAATAAATCGCCTGAGCAACAATATTGAGAAGGGTCCAGCGATCCAAAAGATCCACTTTTCGAACTCGCATCGGACGAATAAATCCCTCGACAACGATAAACCCCAACAACCAAATCACTTTGGTAAAGGGTGATCGCCCCATAAGCTTTGCCTCAACTGGACCCGCCAGGTCGGCATCATACTCGTGCTCACCTTGTTTGAAGTGATGCAGAAGATGAAAGTTACGGAATCCGATCGCCGCTGGAAAAATGGCCGGTAGATTCACAGCGATGGAAGCCATCCGATTTGCATCGCTTCCTTTGAAGATCAGGTTGTGCGCACATTCATGAATCAACACAAAAACAGCGTGGTTGCAGGTGGCACCTATGGTAAAGGCGGCGAGCAGCACCCAGCCCCAAGAGGCATCTCGAAGAAACCACGCCATCGCCGTCTGAATCGCCACCACAGCCAGAACCCAAAGAAATGTAGAGGGAGTATTTCCAAAGAGCTCGCGAACCTCGGGATGCGCCTGAATGATTCGCTTGGCGCGATCGCGGTGTGGCTCGGGATAGTTCACTCGAATAAAGTCATTGTTCATGGCGAACGCATGATGGCCACTGATGCGGCCGTGGTCAACCGAATTCAGCCCCGAAGGGCCCTTCCTAAGACCTATAGTAGTCTTGCGCGGCCCTTTCGGCCTCGCGCAGACGCCCCCGTTGAATGACCACCGACCCGAAAGCAATCAGCAGGGCACTGACAGCCGCGAAAATCGCGTAAACCTGAGCTGATTCACTAGAAGAAATGGAGGTAAAGCCCCTCTGAAGCGAAGCGAGCTGCCGTGCAGTAAGGTCTTCATCTTCTTGAGCCTGGGCCC
>JAGWZD010000132.1 GCA_018968995.1 Bdellovibrionales bacterium | reverse complement strand
GAGCCGAAACTTAAAACGTTTCATCTCTTTTAGTTTCGCAATTTCGACTAGGGGAACCTAGACTGAATGATTTTCCGACCGGAATAGACGCGCTGGTTAAATGTTGCCCGGTTAAGAAGTTGACTCAGCAGCCCGAACGATGGAGTGCAGCTGAGCAAGGGTCTCATCCAGAGAGCCACTCTCATCAATTCCTTGACGCAATAGGGAGTCGATCCGATCATGAACCGCAATTGCTGTATCGATCTTCGGATTTGAGCCTTTCGAATAGGCTCCTAAATTCAGTAGGTCTTCAACCTGCTTATACAGAGCCATCCACTCCTTCACCTGCGCAGCCCACTTCTTATGTTCTGGGGTAGACACCGAACTCATCACACGACTGGCACTGGCTAAAACATCAATGGCAGGAAAATGGTTTCTTTGCGCAATCTTTCGAGAAAGCACAATATGTCCATCGAGGATCGACCGCGCTGAGTCCGCAATCGGGTCGTCCATGTCGTCACCTTCAACTAAAACTGTAAAAAGTCCGGTAATGCTTCCGCCGCTAATCCCCGTTCCCGCTCGCTCAAGAAGCTTAGGCAGAGTCGAAAACACACTCGGAGTGTAGCCTTTAGACGCAGGAGGCTCGCCCATCGATAGACCGATCTCACGCTGTGCCATACAAAATCGCGTTACCGAATCCATCAATAGAAGAACATCTTGATGCTCGTCACGAAAGTACTCCGCAATCGTCGCAGCTAGAAATGCGCCCCTCATTCTGAGAAGCGGAGATTGATCGGATGTCGCGACGATCACAACAGACCGAGCGAGGCCTTCGGGACCCAGATCTCGTTCGATAAACTCTCGCACCTCCCGACCACGCTCGCCGATTAAGGCGATCACGTTCACATCAGCCGTCGTGCGACGAGCCATCATTCCGAGTAAAACTGATTTGCCCACTCCAGATCCGGCCATAATGCCAACACGCTGTCCACGACCACAAGTCAGTAGTCCGTTGATCGCGCGTACGCCAAGATCAAGAGGCCTGCGAATCACTTCACGTTCCAGAGGATGGGTGGGTTTTTGATAAAGACTTCTAGCCTCTAGCCCATCATCAATTTTTAGCGGGCCCTTACCATCGATCGGCTCTCCACGAGCATTCAAAACTCGTCCGAGAAGAGCCTTTCCTACAAGAACTTGAGATACTTCTTGTTCTAGTTTCACACGGCTATCGCTATGAACTCCGATCGCGTCATCAAAAGCCATGAGCAGGGCGCGCTTGTCACGAAAGCCAACCACCTCTGCCTGAACCGATTCATGATTTATAGAGGACCCGTCTTCCCCGCCAATTCGACAAATACTTCCAACCTTGGCCCCCGGCAAATGCGCCTCAAAGATCAATCCCACTGACTTCAGAATCTTGCCGGTTTCATTATAAATCGGCGCGCGCTCTAATCGAGCAAGATACTCGCGCTGATTCATACCGGTATCTGAACTCATCCCTTTACCAGAGCCTCATGAACAGCACCGATCTGGGAGTCTAAGCTTGCGGCAAGACTGCTAAAGTCAGTCTCTACCACACAGGCGCCATCTGGAACTTCCGAGGCCAACTCAATTTGTAGATTCTTGAGGTCACCAAAACTTTTCGATAACTCAGCCCGAAACGACGAGACAGCATCAATCTGGGTGGGATTCACCCGAACTCGAATATTTTCACGCGCGCCACTTTGTTCGATCATCGCTTTTGCTAAGCGTTGGATATAGTCTTGGTCAGTACTGAGCTCCTTCAAACAAACCTTGCGAGCGATACGAGTTACTAAGTCCAGTAAGAAACGCTCGTTCGCGGCAAAAATCTCACCTCGCACGTTTTCAAAGCCTCGAACAAGGTTTTCTAGTGACTCAAGAAGTGGAGCCGACTCCGTCCTAACCTCATCGTAGGCCATCTGCTTTCCAATCTCGCGTCCCTCAGAAAGACCTTTTTCACGTGCTGCCTCAAAGGTCTCTTTTGCTAAAGCATCCACTTGCTTACGCACTTCTGACTCAATGAGTGCCTGATCTTCGTGATGCATCGGCAGATAAGGGCGGGCTAGGTCCGAGACTTTAAACCGGGAGTCTTTGGCCAACGGATTTACCGTACCCCGAAAAGAAGGTACCTTCTCACGAGTAAATCCCTCCTTACCGATGGAACGCTGCTCATAGGGCTTTACCACTCGCCCTACCTGAGCCTCACTCTCTGTTACCTTAAGCTGGTCTTTTTGAATAACTCGAAAGTTTTCCGGCATGAACTCTCCACATCCGCCCTTATACGAGGGCGTCTGAATCACCACCACGACTAATCATCAGCTTGCCCTCTGCTTCGAGGCGCTTTGCCACATTGACGATCTCTTGCTGAGCACCCTCAACATCGGACAGTCGAACTGGCCCAAGACTATCCAGATCATCCTTCAAAAGATCTCCGGCACGCTTCGAGATATTCTTAAAGATCTTGTCTTTGATCTCCTCAGGTGCCGTCTTCAGAGCGATCACCAACTTATCATTAGGCACTTCTTTCAAAAGAGCCTGCATTCCGCGGTCATCAATGAAGACGATATCTTCGAACACGAACATCAGTTTTCGAATTTCTTCAGCAAGCTGAGGATCTTTCTCTTCCACGCGCGCCATGATATTCTGTTCGCTCGACTTATCCATGACATTGAGCATGTCGGCGATGGGCTGAATACCCCCAAGCTGCTGGGTATCGATCGAACCCAGGGTCGCCAATTCTTGTTTCAAGACCTCATCGACATGGGCGATCAAACTTGGAGAGATGAAATCCAAGTTAGCGATACGCAGAACGACCTCGGTCTGAATATTGTCCGGCAATCTTTTCAGAACGTCACATTTCTTATTCGGTTCCAAGTGCGCCAAAATCAGAGCAATTGTTTGTGGATGCTCGCTAATCAGGAAATTAGTCAATGTTCTAGAATCGACAAGCTCAAGTGCTTCTAGAGTTCGACTGCCCTCAACCACCGAGAGCTGACCCAGGACGGTCCGCGCCCGATCCTCACCTAATGTTTCAAGAATGAAGTCACGTCCCGAAGCATGACCAAAAATGATGTTCTCTTCCTCAGCGATTTCCGTGTAAAAATCCTCCAGCACCTGCTTCACCACTGGAATAGGTACCTTGCTGACCTGCCCCATGGCATTCACCAGACGCTTCACATCATTGTCTTTCATCTTCTGAAAAATCTTCGAGGTAATATTATTACCTAACACGTTCAGCAGAAGAGCAGACCGTTCCAAACCAGTCATGTCATCGTAATTGGTGAATCCCATTCAAGACCTCCCTGTCTTGTGGTTCAAAATCAGCCTACGGACTTCGATTTGCCCGAATCAGCTCGATCCTCTTTCTTTCGGGGTCCATCAACTCCCAGAACCCAATCTTTAAGAATGAGAGCAGCCTTCTGCGGATTATTATCAACAAGGCTCACGATCTTCTCTCGAATCATGTCGCCCTCAACACGATCTGGATCAACGCGATCTGGAATCTCTGGAACCACATTCTCGAGACCTGACAGAGCGTTTCCGCGCTGTAGTTTCTCAAGCTCCTCGATGGTCTGAGGAAGGAAAGTATCCACACTGTCGATTGTGTTCTCGGTCATCCACTTGATAAATGGTCGCACCACGACCAAGAAGAAAACTAAGAACAGGACGCCGACCGCGCCATAGGGAACTAGCTGCCGAATGTAGCGATCTCTGTCGGCGACAGCGAGCTCTCGCTGCGCAGAATCGAGATCATCACGCGTGAACTCCATGTTTTTAATCTCGAGTGTGTCACCACGCTTGCGATCTAGAGCCACAGCACCTGCGACAATGGCCTCAAACTCCTGGAGCTTTTCTTGAGACCATGGCTCATTCTTGACCGAAGCCTGGCCGTCTTTTGCTACTTCTCGAACTTGTTTTCCGTCCACCACGACAGCAATTGAAAGTTTACGCAATAATCCAGGCTGTCTGGTGGTCGTCCGAACCGTCTGTGGAACGGCGTAATTCACGACCTCATTTACACGACTGGTATTGTTCTTAATCTCAGCAACGGTAGGCCCGGTGCCTGTGCCAGGAGTGTTCGACGCCGCTCCAGCAGGGCCGCCGGGGCTGGGACGCGTGCCCTCCATTGACTGATTATTTTTCTCAGTAGACCTTACGGCGGAGCCTTCCTGGTCATAAATCGTCTGCGTCTCTGCCACCTGTGAAAAATCTAGATCAGCAGAAACACGAGCAACCACATGCCCCTCTCCTACGACTCGAGATAGCATCCCTTCGATGCTGCTCTCGATATCCCGCTCATATTTTCGCCTGGTCTCAATCTGGGTGCTGGTCAGGCCCGCTACCGAGTCAGATGCGTTTCTGGAGATCATCTTCCCATTCGAGTCGACAATCGCGACGTCATTAGCATCCATTCCCTCAACTGCACGAGCAACCAAGTTGGAGATACCAAAGATCTGCTTCTCGTTCAAAACGATCCCGGGCTCGAGATCCAGCACTACCGAGGCCGTAGACTTCTTCTGATCTTCAACAAAAGTACTTTTTTCCGGAATGGCCAGATGCACTCGTGAGCGCTTCACTCCACGAATAGAGTTGATCGTTCGCATCAACTCGCCCTCTCTAGCGCGCTTTTGATTCAACTTCTGAACAAAGCTAGTTGTTCCAAGAGACTGTTTATCGAAGACTTCGTAACCTACCACGCTGGACTGTGGCATACCCAAAGTCGATAGACCCAATCGCGTCTCATGGACCGTCTCCGACGGAACTGAGATATTTCGGCCGCTGCCGTCCACCACAAAAGGAATTCCTTTTTCACGGAGAACGCGCATGATGTTGGCCGCGTCTTCTGGATTCAGGTTCGTCATCAATGGAACATAGGCCGTACGGCTTGCCCAAATAAAGAGGGCCGCAGTACCCGCAAGAATCGCTGCCGCTGTTACCGCCAGAGAAAGCTTTCTAGGACCCGATAACGCGCCAAAAAATTCGGCGATCTGCTTACTTACTTTTGAAAGGTATTCACCCACAGTTCAGTCCCCCAAAAAATTAACTAGACCTGCATGCGCATAATCTCACGATATGCGTCCAAAATTTTATTACGAACCTGCATCATCAACTTAAGCGAAGAGTCAGCGCGCTCGACGGCGAGCATTGTCTCGTGAATGTTTTTATTTCGTCCTGCGGCCAACTCACGAATCGCTTGATCTGCCTGAACCTGGTGCTGATTCACCTGCTCTAAAGAGTTTTTCAAAATATCCGAAAAACTGGTGCCGCCCTGGCCTGACCCCTGACCGCCGGTAACGGCAGCGTCCTGACCAACCCGATCTATTCGAGACGAAGAGCTGCCCATAAGAGACTGAGCATCGCCACTTTGAATCGTCCGAGAGAGGTTTTCGATCGACAGGTTATTCATAGATTACTCCTGTGAGAAGGATCATCGGCCAATCTCCAAAGACTTATTGGCCATCGCCTTCGCAGCTCCCATTGCCGTAACATTCGCCTCATACGAACGCTGCGCGCTGATCATGTTTGCCATTTCTGCGACCGTATTGACGTTCGGCATAGCGACATAACCATCAGCATTGGCATCGGGATGAGACGGATTATAAACCATGCGAGGAGGAGTTGCGTCTTCCTGAATATCGGAGACCAAAACTCCCTGAACATTCTCGTCCATTTGATTCGCCAGAATCTCTCCGAAGCTTTCTCGGTCGGTGCTGGCCTCCAAAACTGCATCCTTACGGCGATAGGGCCCACCGTCTGGGCCTCTCGTCGTCTCGGCATTAGCAATATTGCTCGAGATACTGTTCATTCGCTTCATTTGAGCATCTAAACCGCTAGCGCTCACACGCATCGATGAAAAGAAGTCCATTAACGGTTACCTCCGCCTTCTCCGATTGAGTACTTCACCATTCCGATTTTACGCTTCATGAGTTCAGCGGCAGCGTCAAAGAGGATCTGATTTTCTGCAAGCCGTGACATCTCTGCTGCACGATCAACCGTATTTCCGTCGAGTGACTCTACACCGTTAGG
>JAGWZD010000131.1 GCA_018968995.1 Bdellovibrionales bacterium | reverse complement strand
AATCCGAGCCGAATCCGCGAGCGCTTGGCTATTCCTGCTTCATTTCAGCGATTGTGGCGTAATCCAGAGGTGCTTGTTTGGCCCACAATATTATCCGGATTTGGGGCGCTCGCCCTTTCGGGTCTGTGGGCAGACGTAAGTTGGAATATTTTAAAGGTATTTCTAGCGCTCTATGGCATCCAGGGTTTGGCGATTCTCAGTGGGATCTTTGATCTGTGGAAGTTGAGAGGATTTGCGCGAGCGCTAGGCTTTTTTTTGGTTTTTACACTCATGCTACCGATGCTTTTAGCGCTGGGTTTTTTCGACCTGTGGTTTGACTTTCGAACCAAACTCAGGCAGTCATGACGAACTTAATTCATTGAAAAGGTAGGGGTTTCACATGCAGGTTATTCTCCGTGAGAATGTTGAAAATTTGGGTCGTGTTGGAGACATCGTAAAAGTTTCCGACGGGTATGCTCGTAATTTTCTCCTTCCGAGAAATCTGGTTTTCGTCGCTGACGAAGGCAATGTTCGAGTAATCGAGAATCACAAAAAACAGTTAGAAAAGCGCGCCCAGCAGATGAAGCTGACAGCTGAAGAGCAGGCAAAGGCTCTGTCCACAGTGACGGTTTCGCTGTCGCGAAAAGTTGGGGAACACGAAAAACTATTCGGTTCGGTCAGCGCCGGAGACATTGCTGAAGCATTGGCTAGGGCAGGACACAAGGTTGAGCGCCGTTGGGTTCAGATTGTGGATCCGATCAAGTCGCTTGGAACTTTTAATGTCTCCGTACGTTTAATGCCAGAGGTGACGGCAACCATTAAAGTTGTGGTCACTAAGGAAAATTAATCCGAGATTTTTTAGGGAGTTTTAGAAAGGGGCATCTTCGAGAGTTCGGAGATGCCCATTTTTTCGAGGATTTTGAGAATGGTTGTGGGTGGCGGAAACCAAGGCAACACTGGATCATTTTCGCCTCCGTGGGATATGGGGGCATTGCTGGGGCAAGATCAACCGCACCCCTTCCAGCCAGGGTCGGCGCAGACAGCGAAGGTTCCACCGCACAGTATCGAAGCCGAGCGCTCTGTTCTTGGTGCCGTGCTACTGAAAAATGAAGCCATCTTTCAAGTCATCGAGGGTGGCGTGGAGCCCCGCGATTTCTATCATTCTGCTCATCAAAAGATATTTGAAGTTGTTTTGGCCCTCTCTCAGAGAAATGAGCCCGTCGATCTGCTCACGCTCACAACGGCATTGAAGGATCGTCAGTGGTTTGAGTCCGTGGGCGGAAGTTCAGCGCTGACAACGTTACTTGAGGAAACGTTCGCAGTCTCGAATGTTGCTCACTACGCGAATATCGTAAGGTCGAAAGCTCAGCTTCGACGAATGATTGAGACCTGTTCGGATATCGTTGAGGAATCGTTTGGGCCAGTGGAGGATATGGAAGCCTTCATGGACGATGCCGAGAAAAGAGTTTTCGCGGTTTCAGATACGAAGAGTAATAAAACATTTGCTTCAATGACAGAGCTTTTGGTTGGCGCAATGACTCGTATCGAAGAGCTCGCTCAGCGTAAACAAGATGTAACCGGAGTATCCACGGGGTTTAAGGATTTCGATCGACTGACTACTGGCCTTCAATCTGGTCAGATCGTGGTGCTTGCTGCTCGTCCTGGCATGGGGAAGACCTCGTGGTTTCTTTCGGCTCTTCAGCACGCAGCGGTTCGTGAAAAGAAAGTAGTCGCTCTTTTTTCATTAGAAATGTCTAAAGAGGAACTGACTTTTAAGTTAATTTCAGGTTTGGCTCGAATTAATTCGAGAAACCTAAAGCAGGGAAAGCTTCTAGATCGAGACTGGCAGCGATTAGCCCAGTCAGCCGATGATCTTTCGAAATCAAGAATTCATATTGATGATTCTGGCTCTCTTACCGTGATGGATGTTCGCGCGCGGTGCCGACGACTGTTGGCAATGGAAAAGAAGCTTGATCTTGTGGTTATCGATTATCTCCAGCTCATGAGGGGGTCAAAAACTTCCAAGAGTGAGATGAACCGTGAGCAAGAAATTTCCGGAATCAGTCGTGGCCTGAAGGAACTAGCCAAGGAGCTTGGAGTTCCTATTATCGTGTTGTCGCAGTTAAACCGCAGCGTTGAAAATCGTCAGGATAAGCGTCCGATGCTGTCGGATCTTCGTGAGTCTGGCGCAATCGAACAGGATGCCGACATGGTGGTCTTCATTCACCGTGAGGACTACTACAACAAAGAGACCGAACAGAAAGGTATCGCAGAGATTATTATCGCCAAGAACCGAGCCGGTGAGACCGATACGGTCAAGCTCGGCTGGATCGGCGAATTTACGCTTTTTGTGAATCTTGCAGATGAACCTGCTGGAATGCCCACTTACCCGTCTCGACCCACCGATAAGAGTGGTCCAAGCTTCTGAAATAAAAGGGTTTTTTTGAAAAATCAAGGCCCCACCCCCGAACAAAGGCATTGTTGACTAGTTCAGGCAGTTATCAGAGGGTCAGGCCTCTTATGGAGTCGAGCGCCATCGGCAGTTCTTCATTCTGCCGCACGGTCAAAAGGTCTTTCTTGCCAGCCTGGATTCGGCTTGGAGGGGCTTTGTGTTTTCTTTTGAGTGGATGCTCGCTTGGCCTTTTCTCAAATGGACCCGATCCATCGGTTTTAGGTCAAAAGTCCTACCGTTCCGGAAATTCCCTATGCTCACAAATTGACATTGGTTCCAGTGATGTCAGCGTGACTCAGTTTCGAGAGTTACTGGGATGCTTGAATTCGAATGGTTCGATTCAAGAGATTCAGTCGCTGACAGACAAAATGAGCGACGAAGAGCTCTTGCCGATCGTTCGAGTTGGAAGCGAGCAGTTTTTTAAGAACTCCGTTTATTTGTACCGTTTCGAGAAGACTTTTTATCAGTGGGTCGAGGCTGGTACCTTGGGTCAAGATCTAGATCAAATTGGTGCGCTGGTTCGAAATGACCGCTGGGTTCGAAGTCTGCTCGGACTCATGAGTAAATCAGACCCTAAGCTTTATCCTGCGCTTCAGATCGTGGCTAAAGAGCTTAACCCAAAAAATGTAACAAAAGCGTTAAATGCTCTGATCGCTATTGTGGAGTCTCCGGCATTTCGAAGTTTGCAACGTCAATTGCTTAAGTCTGGGGATAGCCCTCTTTCCAAGAGCGAACTCGCTAGCGCAGTCTTTTCTTACATTCAGACTCAAAGAGCCCCTGGAAGAGTCGATGTCGACCGTCGATTACTAAAGGCGTTAGCTGATGGAAGTCTTTTTCAAGTATTAGATGATTTTTCGCTGAGCATTTCTCCTACCGGAGATCTTCGCGACACTGTTGCTAAAATTTCGGCTCTTTCTAATCAGGTTTCTGCACGAGAAACACAAATTTTTGGCTTCTCCCGTAGGGACGGAGAGCTTTTCCGAGAGCTCATGTCTCTGGTCAATGCGATGCACGCTCCAATCTCCTGTTTAAGTGGAGCGCTGACCGTTCCCGATGGCGTCTTGTTTGTGCTGGGAGAGGTTTCTAATCGTAGTACCAAGTCATCGGATCGTTTTTTGAGAAGAGATAATCTTTTGGATTTGGGTCTTTTAAATTCCTTTTGCTCGTATCCAGAATCTTTATCGAAATACTACGGGGCTTTAAAAACTTTGGCCTCGACAGATAATCTTTTTACGGCTGTCGAGTTTGCAAAGGCCTTTTATCGAAACTCAACACCCGACCTCTTAATCGATATCCTTGGTGGAGAGGGCACTGGAGCGGGCATTCACTCTTCTTTGATGACCCCATTAGAAGAGATGCTTCCGGTTTTTGCTGAGATTACTAGCCGGGGAGCAATGGAAGACCTCTTCTTGCTGATTTCCTCAATACGATCTCAAGATCGAGAGCAATGGCAGCAGGTTTTCGCTTTTTTGAGTCGCGAAAGGCCTGAGCTCGATGGGCTTTCCATCTACGATGTGCTCTATGATACGGTCGCACGGTCGGACACCAATTTAATTGCGGACCTGATAGACGGTTTCTATGGGTTTATGGCTCAGGATGGAGAGGTTTTGGTCCTGCGCTGAGAAGCTTGCGTCGCTTCTTACTGATGAATGACGCTCATCCTGTTTTGGATGTCTTTGTCGGACTACTTTCTGATCCAACTCAAAACAAAGACTTTTTTGAGGCCATTTTTCGGACCGCAAGAAAGTATCCTGATGAGTTTCAGGCTGCAATTCGCCTGGTTGGAGATATGACCCACGCAGATGACGGTCGTCTCTCCGAAATTCTGGCGGCCACTGTGAGGATTTTTTCAAAGTTTGCGGCCACAGGAGTTTCGGGTGGACCAATACGACCGCAAGAGGTGCCTGTTCTTGACGCTGCGAGATTGCGTTCTCATTCCTGGAGTAAAACCGACCTCGTAACTGTAGCGCCTCAGATACTTCCAGAGTGGAGGGGTTGCATTGGCTTGTCTCCTACCATTCGCTTAGATCGGTACAGTAGCGCAGGATTTGAAAACGATTTTGCTAATTACATGGAGTGTTTGAACTCCGACAATAAGCATCGTGAGATTGTCGACGACGTTTTTCTTTATTTAAAGGTTCAAAAAACAAACTCAGGAAAACCACTTCTTTATCACTGGATCGATAGCCTGCGTGGTTTTGAAGTAAGCCCAAACACTATTCGAGAGCTCCTGAAGAGTTTCTTTGATCTCTATGATGAAGGTACTTTGTTTCAAGCCGTCGATGTTCTGCCCTGGTGGCTGAATTATGATTTTTCTGCATCGAGGACATCTACGAAAGAGACGCTAGTTTCACCTCTCATAGAACTTATCGGGAATTTGATGAGGAGAGAGCCAGCTTCGGTTCTGAGGTTCGAAAAGTTTTTCGGGCAACTCATTCAGAGCGACTCTATGCCCGGAGCAGTTTCCTTTCTTCGTAAACTTTCTATTAAAAAACCCTCTGTAACCCCTTTTGTTGATCACGAGGGTTTTTCTAAAAGGCCCTTCATCGAGCCTCTTTGGCAGTATGAATGTATTGATCGGTCATCAGCGCAGGACCAACGAATTTCACAGCTGATCCACGAATACCGGAATTCAGTGACTGGGTGGCAGCTCGACTCTAAGGGCGACCTCAGATTTTCTTGGTCAAAAACAGACATTCAAGCGGAACTGGCTCCGATAGCGAAAAAGTTGGGGGATCCAACACAAGGCCCCCTTGGCGCAAGGCTTTTAGATTTCATGCGCATGTCTTCTCTTCAGCCAGGTGCACAGCCTGATCAAGCAAGGCTGCAGTCATGGGTAGAGCTTCGAAATTGGTTAAAAGAGCGATCAAATGATTGGGAAGTTATCCCTTATTTTTATCCAGGAGAAGAGAGCCCACGCCTGAAGATGGTAAGCAGTCTCGACCTTTTCGAGCTGTTAGTGATTAATGCCGATTTTAATGTGGTTCTTCCAGAAAACTACGCACTGAAGTTTTTGGGTTTGATGGCTCAGGCCTGGGGTGACGAGCCGAGAAGGCTATGGCCGGAAGACATTCAGAAACGATTTCCTGGAGAGCGTCGACCACAAACTCTTCGTGAGGCATTTGACGAGATCAAGAAGACTCAAGCGTTAGCCCAGGCTGCGATAGGTTTTCCTGATCTTCCAGACTGCCCGCGGGGAAAGACCGGACAGCATGGAATCTCGCTTGTGCCCTTGGATCTAAAGGCTCGCGTTTTTAATATGGCCCAGTTGCTTCCGGTGATTGAGCGAAATTTACCTGATTCTCACTCCCAGTATCGCGGAGGGATGAAAGTTTTCCGTAACCTTCTTTATCAGATGTGGGCGAGTACCCCCGAGAAGGATCGAGATGCGTGCGATGGCTGGAAGAGTAATTTGTCGGTCGCGCCAGCGCTAGCGAAATTGGGAATGTTTAGGCAGCTTGCTCGCGCCGTGCGCCTGACTCAGCTGCCTGAGAATCAGGGCGAGAGATCCGGCAGCGAAGTTTTAGACCATGTGATCGAAGGATTGGTTTCTGTTTCGATTCAGAATTCTGCAGCTAGCGCACTGGACTCGCTTTTTCGGAATGACCCCAAGAACGAGTTCTTTTTATC
>JAGWZD010000130.1 GCA_018968995.1 Bdellovibrionales bacterium | reverse complement strand
CCCAAGGGTTTGGCTGTTCGCCAATTAAAGCGGTACGCGAGCTGGGTTCAGAACGTCGTGAGACAGTTCGGTCCCTATCTGCCGTAGGTGTTGGAGAAGTGAGAAGCGCTGTCCTTAGTACGAGAGGACCGGGATGGACAGACCGCTAGTGTGCCAGTTGTCACGCCAGTGGCAGTTGCTGGGTAGCTATGTCTGGACGAGATAACCGCTGAAAGCATCTAAGTGGGAAACTCTCTTCAAAACAACTTCTCCCGGGGCGTAAAGCCCCCTCAAAGTCCCCCTGAAGACGACAGGGTTGATAGGGTGGGTGTGTAAGTGCAGTAATGCACTCAGCTGACCACTACTAATCGGACGAGAGGCTTATCTTTTTCTCGCTATTCTTCCCTATTCACAGATTTCTGACGTGAAAGAAGAAAGCAACGTGAAGATGCCTCTATTTGGTGAAGTAAAACCAAAAGCAATTAGCAGAGCATTAAGAAGTACGAAGCGTAGGCTCGGAGAAAACTCTGAGTTGACGGACTCTTCATTCCACTCTAATCCTTCCCAAACAATTTTTAAGGTTTGGGGGTGTCTATAGCGGCGGGGTTCCACCTGATCCCATCTCGAACTCAGAAGTTAAGCCCGCCTGCGGCGATGATAGTACCGAGGTAGCTCGGCGCTAAAGCAGCACGATGCCCCCATTTTACTTCCTAAACCCTGAGCAGTATCCTCACTTCTCAGGGTTTTTTTTTGTCCACGATCCCAGAACGGTATTACCGATGCGATCTCATGACCAATTCAATTGATCACCCTCGAATTCTGATTTTCCGCCTATCTTCATTAGGGGATCTCATCCTCTGTTCGTCGGCAATTTCGGCATTGGCTCGTCTTAGGCCTGGCGCCAAGGTGGACTGGGTTGTTGGCTCTGGCTTTTTCGACCTATTAAAGTCGGATTCGCGTCTTCATCGAGTCATACCCTTTGATCGTTCACTGGGGTTTTCAGAGTGGCATTCGTTATGCCGAAGTTTATTTGAGTCGAATTACGATGAGGTCATTGATCTGCATGGTAGCCTTCGCACGCGGTATGCGATGCTTTATTTTCAGGCAAGGCGGCTGCTGTCAGGGCGTGGAATGATGCCCTGGCGCAGGCTCGGCAAAATGCGCATTCGGCGAGTGGGTTTTTTTATTTTCAAATCTCTCTGGCCGGAAAAATTTCGACCGTCTGCTCGCGGTGGGATTGGAATGCGTGCGTCAGCGCTGGCTGATGGAGACACCCGTGATCATCCAAATCTGTCTCACTTTATTGATGCTCAGCCCTCGGGGCGGATTGATGAATTATTAAGACCCCTTCGAGAGGGGCCGCGAGGCTTTATCGCAGTAATGCCCTCATCTGCCTGGCCTGGGAAACGTTGGCCCGTATCACATTGGTCGAAGGCGCTAGAGATGGTTGGGGTACCAGTAGCGATTCTAGGTGCCCCACAGGACTCCGAGTGCTTTGAGCTGGAAAAGGCTCTGTCGGGTTCAAGTGTTTCTTTTGTCTCTTTTTTTCGGGACTCCTCACTACAAGACAGTGCTCGAGTGATTTCCTTGGCAAAGCTGATTGTGGCTAATGACACTGGACTGGTTCATCTCGCTGAAGCGATCGGTAAGTCGGCGGTGGTTATTTTTGGTCCAACTCACCCCGATTTGGGATTTGGCCCATGGAGAGCAAGCAGTCAAAGTCTCGGGTCAAATTTGTGGTGCAGGCCCTGTAGCAAGGATGGAACAGCTTGTTTTCGGGGTGGAGCCCGTCGCTTTTTATGTATGGGTTTATTGAAGCCTGAAACAGTTGCTGAAAGTGTGAAGCGTTCACTTGCATTCTTGGATGAGCCTGGGGTTGCGAGGCCAAGTCAATGAATCCGCAACTTAAAATTTCAGGCCGTTTGTGGTCCACAATGTACCGGTTTATCGCGCGCATGGTTTTTGGTTTCGCGTCCCGCCTGCTCATTACGGGGCCTACTGAGTGGAGGTGGAAATCTTGGACAAGTCGTTCTGCGGCTAGGTTATCTGATAAGTCGGCTCCAGTAGTTTGGTTTCATGCAGCGAGTGCCGGCGAATTAGAGATTTTATGGAGCGTTGCTCGCGCTATTCAGAACAGCGACTCATTCCGCGGAGTGAAATTTATTCTGACTGTTTTTTCACCATCGGGTCGGACTCGGTTGTCTCAGTTTGAGGCTGAATTTAGCCCTTTATATTGCGGGCCATCGCCCATGGAAGGCGAATGGGAGCTATTTTTTCAGTCGCTAGATCCCGAGATAGTGGAATCCGTTCAGCTCTTGATCACGGCTAAATATGAAGCGTGGCCAGAGCTTTGGGCCCTGCTGGCGGCGCGTCGTATTCCTCTTTTGATTGTCAATGCCGAGTGGCGACTATCTTTGCTTATCGCTCTCAGGCTCACGCGCTGGATTTTCGGCCGACTGCCGCAAGTTTGGTTCTCTTGTGGAAATCCAGCGGTCGCTGAAGACCTTGCTCAGCAGTGGCTGTCGCGATTGAATACACGAACGCTCTCCACCCAGGCACCTCGCTCGCTCGGTGACCCGCGATGGGATCAGGTCTTCAGTCGTCTAGGCAGCGGCTCAACCCGTGTTCAGGAGTTGAGGTTGCAGGCGTCCACACGTCAGCTTCCCTTGCCGTGGGTGGTGGTGGGGAGCGCCTGGGAAGAGGATTTGAGGTTCCTCCTAAAGGCGGCAAAAAATGCAGAATTTAAAGGTACTTTCTGGGTGGTTCCACATCGCCCGAGCGCTGTGCAGGCAAAGCACTGGGGCGAACTGATTTCATCACTGGGTGCACATGAATTGATTATTTCTGGAAGCTTACTGGACTCAACGCAACTTCAGGACATCCCGATCTTTTCAGGCGCCCTGCAGGATTCCAGCCCTAAACCCAGAGAAGTGCCGGCCTCTTCTTTCACTGTAGTGCTGGTTCAGGAGATGGGAATTTTAGCTGAGCTTTATGCCATTGGACAGGCTTCATGGGTCGGTGGAGGGTTCCGAACAGGTCTACACAGTGTGATTGAGCCGGCGCTGAGTAATTTGCGCGTAGGGGCTGGCTCGAAAATAGCGTCTCAGTTTCCAGAGGTGCAAGAGCTTCGGGAGATTGGTCAACTCGAGCTATTCGAGTGTGAATCGTCTGCGGCGCAGTGGCTGCGGAGTATTCCTCAAGAGGTTCCGAATGAGAGGCTCGAGGACTGGCAGCAGTGGCGTCTCAAGCGCCACTTAGGGGCCGCTTGCCGAATAGCGACTTGGGCGGCCGAAATTGTCAGGGTCCGACGGGCCGTGTAAGCTGGGAAGGGTGGAGGATTTATGGAGGCGAACAATGGTCTCGATCGCGCTAAGAGTATTGGGAAAGTGTCCTTGCGTCTAAGGATGTCAGGTCATGATGCACACTACGCAGGAAATTTGGTGGATGGGGCTCGAGTTCTGGGTCTGTTTGGCGATGTTGCGACAGAGCTTTTGATTCGTCTGGATGGTGATGAAGGTCTATTTAGAGCCTATGAGAGCATTGAGTTTTTGGCTCCCGTCAGGGCTGGAGATTATATTGAAGCTACAGGTGAGATCCTGGAAGTAGGTCGATCCTCTAGAAAGATGCGATTTGAGGCAAGAAAAGTGATTCAGCCACTCTCGCGTGATAATGGGGGTCTAGCAGAGTCTTCTGCTGAAGTCTTGGACTCGCCTATCATTGTCTGTCGAGCAGTAGGTACTTGTGTCACGCCAGTTGAGTTACAGAGAAGAGATCCGTCGTTTTTAAAGGGTAAAAGGTGAATAGGTGCCTGGCGAGTCGCGGCTCCGAGAATCCTATGATTGGATAGTTTTAGGCGACTCTCCTGCCGCAATCCTCAGCGCAGCCCTAGTTGCCAAAATGGGTCTTTCCGTCTTGCTTGTGGGGGATGGGCCGGAAAAAAAGTGGACTCTTTCTTCATCCGGACAAGTCATTGATCCAGAACCCAATTTTATTTCTGGACTGAGTTTATCCGGTCCTCGGTCTGGGCTTGCCCGGAAATGTTTGGAGCACTTGAGGCTGGCCGATTCAGAGTGGGCGATTTTGAGCCCAGAAAGAGCGGCCTTTCAGGCGATTACGCCGTCGATCCGTGCTGGATTTGAATTCTCTTGGCAGTCCCTGAGTCGAGAGGTGCAACGGGAAGAATCAGGTCTCTCTGGTTTTGTCTCTGAGCTTATCCGGGTCATGGAGTCGAATTCTGAGGCAATCCATGGGTACTGGCGCCAGCTTCCTCAGCGTCTAACGCTTGCAGCTGCTTCCGCTGCCGAACAAACGGTGGAAAAGCGTGAAGATCTCAGCAAGGTGAATTTCACCAGCGAGTCTCAGATTTATCGAGAGCTAAGCCGAGAGCTGACTCGGATGAATCTAGACCGTGCCTGGAGCGACCTCACTGGCGATTTTAGAAATCTGGGAGCCTCTCAAAAGGATTTGGAGTGGCTCGAGGCGTGGTTAGCTGGTGCGCTTTGCTCTGAGAATCCCAAAAAGGTATCAGCCTATGAATTATTGCAGGCTTTGGTCTTAGCGCACGATGGGGCTCGTTGTCGTGGTGGCATGAGTGGGTTGCGACAACTATTGTATCGCGTGGCTGCTCGTTCGGGCGCGCAGGTTGCTGGCCCAGGAGTAGGTGTCTCTCGAGTTTTCGTTGAGGAGCGGCGGATACAAGGTGTTCAGCTCATCGGTGCTGAAGATTCCAGGAATTTAACTCAGGCTCGAGGCGTATTCACGAGTCGTCATCCAGAGAGCGTTCTTACTTGGATTTCGTCTGAGCGGGAACAGTCTAGGCCTTATCCGACCTCTTGTGAACTACTGCGAGTGACGATTGCGTTGGCAGCGAAGAGCGAGGGAATCCCGGTAGGCTTAAGCGAACGAGCAATTTGGAGAGAGTTTGGGGCGCCGATCCTTGAAATTGAACGAGCGGATCCCGGTGAGTACGGATTTCTAAATACGGGGAATCAATTTATTTTTATTCGGAGTTACTTTCCTATGGAGGCAATCCATTGGCCTACTCACCGCTGGAAGACGGTTTGCCAGCGGATGTATCGGCAAGCCTGTGAACTGATCCCGTTTTTAGAAGAAAATGTTGTACGAATCTTTCCGGATTTTCGACAGCAAGAGTTTGAGGCGGAGTGGACGAGTTATTATTCTCAAATGGAACTGAAAAGAGTGGAAGCGTTTCGAGCCCCCGTTAATGTTCCGGGCACTCCTTTTCTGCCTCAGATTGAGGGGCTTTTTTATGGTCATCGTTCCATTGCACCAGCCATGGGATGGATGGGAGAGTGGGCAGCGTGTTTGAACGCAACTGCGTGGATCGCGCATCGGTCGGGAATTTCTGGGCCTCTGGGTTAATCGAGGCTGGAGGGTGTGTCGATGCGCGTCGCCATTTGTCATAGCAGTCCGGTGCCGCCTAGGGATTACGGCGGAACTGAACGGATGGTGGACTGGCTCTGTAAAGGGCTCGTAGAGCTCGGGCATGAAGTGGTCTTGCTTGCGCCTGCTGGAACGAGACCGGCAGTGGGTGTTCGTTGGATTGAGGTTTCGACTCAACAGAGGTTCATCGATCAGGTTCGCTTAAAGCTTCCAGACGGTATGGATTTGCTCCATTCGCATGTTCCATTCAGTGGGGAAGACGAGAGTCGACTCAGTATTCCGGTGGTCACGACCATTCACGGTAATGGGAGACCCGGAGAATCGTTTTCTTCGGGCGCAATATTTGTTTCCTCTGCTCATGCTCAACGTCACGGTCGTTCTACTTTTGTTTACAACTGCATCGATCCTTCAGAATTTCATTTGAAGGAGCGTGCGTCAGGTCGCAAGGGTTTAGTCTTTTTATCAAAGACAAGCTGGAGCGTGAAGAATCTGCGAGGTGCCGCACGAGTGGCGAGACAGTCGCAGGTTTCTTTTCAGATCGCCGGGGGCAATCGCCCCTTGGGACTACGCCTCGAGTGTGCCTTTCGGCGATCCTGGAAGTGGTGGGGTCCTGTTTCGGGGCGAATTAAAGCCGATCTCTTGGCTTCTGGTCGGGCCCTGATTTTTCCGGTCTTGTGGGACGAGCCTTTTGGAATCGTG
>JAGWZD010000129.1 GCA_018968995.1 Bdellovibrionales bacterium | reverse complement strand
ATGCTTGTGATGGGGGCCAATTTGCCCATTCTCTTTTTGGGGTGGGAGGGGGTCGGGTTGTGCAGCTACCTGCTGATTGGATATTGGTATAGCGACGAAGCAAAAGCTGCGGCCGGGAAGAAAGCATTTATTGTAAACCGGGTTGGCGACCTCGGGTTTTTATTGGGAATGTTTCTAATTTTCACAACGTTTAATACCGTTGATTTTTCAGAGCTTCGCGCAGCCTTCTCAGCGGCGTCTCATGGGGCCCTTCCAGCCGGAGTGAGTCTAGAAACACTCACTGCAATTGGGCTTCTTCTTTTTGTGGGCTGCATGGGAAAATCTGCTCAGATCCCTCTTTATGTTTGGCTACCTGATGCGATGGCTGGCCCAACACCGGTTTCTGCCCTAATTCACGCTGCTACGATGGTCACCTCAGGAATCTATTTGGTCGCGAGGCTCAATTTCGTTTACAGCATGGCGCCAACTGCGAGTTTAGTAGTTGCCTCAGTGGGTGCCTTCACCGCAATGATGGCGGCGACCATTGCGATTGTTCAAACCGACATCAAGAAGGTCTTGGCGTATTCCACCGTTTCGCAGCTAGGTTATATGTTTTTGGCCTGCGGTGTGGGCGGATATGTTGCCGGGGTTTTTCACGTGCTTACCCACGCATTTTTTAAGGCGCTGCTGTTTCTTGGGGCGGGAAGCGTCATTCATGGAATGCATGAAGAGCAGGACATCACGAAGATGGGCGGACTGAAGTCCAAGATGCCCCAGACCTTTTTAGTGTTTGCGATCGGATGGCTCGCGATCTGTGGTCTTCCCCCATTCTCAGGGTTCTTTTCAAAAGACGAAATTCTCTGGCTTTCTTTTGCCTCGCTCAGTGGATCAAAGTGGCTTTGGGCCATCGGGGCCATCACCGCCATTATGACGGCCTTCTATATGAGCCGGCTCTTTTTTCTCACCTTTATGGGAAGTCCGAGGTCTGATGAAGCGAAGCATGCTCATGAATCGCCTATCGTCATGACTGGACCGCTGTTTGTTCTGGCGATCTTAAGTGCAACGGCTGGATTTATTGGTGTTCCCGAGGTCTTATCCCATTTTTTTGGAAGCGAGAGCGCGAATTGGTTAGCCCATTGGCTTAATCCGGTGGTGCCGCACCACGTGGAGATACTTCCTGAACTAGATCACTCTATGGAGTGGGTATTGATGGGCATGAGTGTTCTGGGCGCACTTGTTGGGATCTTCGGAGCCAGATCGCTTTATAGTCAACTGGGTCGAGCTGAAGCGCTTAAGAAGAGATTTTCGTGGCTGCACCGCACGTTGACTAACAAATGGTACGTCGATGAGATCTATCAAGCCACAGTGGTCAGCCCCATTCTTCGTCTGTCGCGCTTTCTCTGGCGGGGCTTCGACGTACTGGTGATTGATGGTGTGGTTAATGGCCTTGGTCGAGCGAGTGCTTGGACAGGTCAGGCTGCACGAGTTTTACAAACAGGATCTGTTCAAACCTACGCCATCATGGCGCTTTTAGGGCTTCTTATGACTGTGGGGTATCTCATTTATGGTCTGGCTTGATTCGCGCCTGTTAACGGTTTTAACGTTTTTCCCTGCATTTTGGGCCGTTTTAGGACTCTTCCTGCCAAAGCAGAAAGAGGGCGTTGCCATCAAGCTTTGGGCGCTTCTAGGTAGTTTGATTACTTTCGCCTTCTCGGTCGTCTTGTACGGGAAGTTCGATGGTCAATCCTCATCTCTTCAGTTTGTGGAAAAAGTTCAATGGATCCCTTCACTAGGTGTTTCTTATCACCTGGGTGTCGACGGGCTTAGTATTTGGTTGGTCATGCTGACAACCTTCCTGATGCCCATTGTAATCCTCGGCTCATTCTCAGCTGTCGAAGAGAAAGTGAGAGAGTTCTTCTTTTTACTTCTAGCGCTTGAGTCTGGAATGGTCGGCGCATTCCTGGCGATGGACGCTTTTTTGTTTTATGTTTTTTGGGAATTTATGCTGATTCCAATGTATTTTTTGATTGGGGTCTGGGGCGGAAAAGATCGCATTTACGCCTCCATGAAATTTTTCATTTATACGATGGTCGGTTCACTCCTGATGCTGGTGGCAATCTTCTACCTCATGCATCAGCACCACGTTCAGTTGGGTACCTATTCCGCTGCGATAGAAGATCTCTATCGCTTAAAGATTGCCGGAGGCGGATGGCTATCGACACAGAGCTTGTTGTTTTTGGCATTCGCTCTAGCGTTTGCGATCAAGGTACCCCTATTCCCACTTCACACTTGGCTTCCTGACGCTCACGTCCAGGCACCCACTGCGGGTTCTGTGGTTCTAGCTGGAGTCTTGCTTAAGATGGGTGGGTATGGATTTCTGCGCCTTGCCTTCCCTCTTTTTCCTCAAGCCGTTATTCAGTATCAGGGAGTTTTTCTGGCTCTTGGTGCAATCGCTATTGTCTATGGCGCCTGGATTGCGATGATTCAGCCAGACATCAAAAAGCTTGTGGCCTACTCTTCCGTGAGTCACATGGGATACGTTGTAATTGGGCTTTTCTCGTTAAATACGCTTGGAGTAACGGGCTCAATCTACCAAATGCTGAATCATGGCGTCTCCACGGGCGCCCTCTTCTTGTTAGTGGGAATGATTTATGAGCGGCGCCACACTCGTGAGATTGCTGAGTTTGGCGGAATCGCAAGAGTGATGCCCCTTTTTACGGTGGCATTCATGATCATCACCCTCTCCTCTATTGCGCTACCCGGAACCAACGGGTTCGTGGGCGAGTTTTTGATTCTTCTGGGAACCTGGAAGACCAATAAGATTGCCGCGGTCGTCGCCGGAACGGGCGTTATATTTGGGGCCGTTTACATGCTCTGGATGTTTCAGCGCGTGATGTTCGGTGAGATCAAAAACAAGGAAAACGAGAAGCTCCAGGATCTGAGCTTTCGCGAGGCGCTTGTACTTATGCCTCTCATTTTTATGGCGATTTGGATGGGCGTGAAACCCAACCTGTTTTTCCATAAGATGAACGCATCAGTTGCTGCATTTTTAGATCGTGCCGAGTTCAAGACAGTGGTCGAGAAGTCGGCTCATTCGACAGTAGATCGCATTGGAAAATTTTAAGGGTACTTCATGGAACAACCTCTCGTTACAATACGTCCGGAACTTTTAAGCCTGTCCTGGATTCAGCTACAGGCGCTTGGGCCCTGGATTTGGACTATAGGTGGCGCGCTGGCGATGATGCTTGCCGCAGTTCTTTTTAAAAAATCAAAATGGGTTGTTCCTTGGATGTTGATTTTGTGTTCGCTGGGCGCCGCCTGGTCTTGCGTGAGGCTGATGAACGGCGAACCGCAGTTTTTGTTTAACAAGATGATGGTGGTAGACCAGTTCTCTCTGGTTTTTTTAATCCTCTTTTGCGTGGCTGCACTAGTCACCACTATGGTTTCAACTCGTTATCTAGAGCGCGATGGGTTCCATTATCCCGAATACTTTATTCTGATGCTGTTTTCGGTCATTGGAATGATGAGCATGGTGGCAGCGCTTGACCTTATTGTGATCTTCCTCGCGCTCGAGCTGATGTCGATCTCAGTTTATGTTTTGGTGGGATTTCGTCGGGCCGACAGAAAGAGTAATGAGGCGGCAGTGAAGTATTTTGTTCTTGGCGGAGCAGCCTCGGCAGTATTTCTTTATGGTTCAGCGCTGATTTATGGGGCAACAGGGTCGGTTCACCTGTCTGAAATTGTCGGCGCAGTGAAGTCCGGGCACGCAAGCTCCTCCATGATTTTTGTGATGGGTTCAGCGCTCGTGATCTTCGGCTTTTTATTTAAGGTGGCTTCAGTTCCTTTTCATATGTGGATGCCCGACGTCTATGAGGGCGCTCCAGTGCCGGTCACTGGCTTCATGACCACCGGCATTAAGGCCGCATCATTTGCGGCATTTGTCCGGGTTCTTTCGGGCTTAGGCTATGGCAACGGGCTCGCAGACGCCGTGAATCGTCATATTCATGACATTCTTTGGGTGTCCGCTGCGCTTACGATGATCGTCGGGAACGTGATTGCGTTGACCCAGGTAAACCTGAAGCGAATGCTCGCTTACTCTTCGATTGCCCACACGGGGTATATCCTAGTCGGTATTTTGGCGGGGCCCGGCTCAGAGGCGGGCTATGGTCCTATCTACCTGTATCTTCTCTCTTATACCGTGATGAACTTGGGAGCGTTCGCGGTGCTCACTGCTTTAGCGAAGAAGGGAGACTCTGGAGTTAATCTTCATGACCTCGCGGGTCTTTCGAAAACCAACCCTTATCTGGCGCTTGCACTCTCGGTGTTTCTATTTTCAATGGCGGGCATTCCCCCGACGGCCGGTTTTGCCGCCAAATATTTGCTGCTTTCTTCTGCTGTTGGAGCAGGCGAAATCCTTATTACTGTCATTGCGGTGCTGTGTAGCGCCATTTCGGTGTACTATTACTTGAGAGTGCTCGTGTATATGTACATGCGCGAGCCCGCCGTTGGCACTGGCTCGGCAGGGCGGTCGTGGTTTGCCTCGGCCGTGATTCTGGCGATGATTGTGCTGACACTGCAGATTGGCATTCTTCCCTCGCGAGTGATTGAGACCGCGCGGACGGTATCCAAGATGACAGTGGCCGTGGCGGGACCTGAAGGCCACCGATAGTCGGGGTCGGGCCTCTCGATGGGGAAGAGAGGGAATGTCCTCAAACAGGTCTTCTGCGAAATATAAGATCAAACTGCAATCCGGGCGTGTACTCGGACCACTCGACATTGATCAACTTCGCGCGCTCGTTAAAAAAGGACATATTCGCGGAGACGAGCTAGTTCGCGCCTATCCTGATGGCGACTGGCGTGCGTTAGGTCAATACGCGGAACTGGCAAATCTCGTTATTGCCTTCGCATCGGGCGAGCAGTCTGGCGCGCTTACCAAAGACTCCATTGCGGCTACCGCACCCATTCGCGGGCAGGCCGCCCCAACTCAAATTTTGGCGGCGACGCAAATCCTGCCTCACGAGGAGTCATCCGAGGAGGCGGACGGGAAATCCTACTCCTTTGAAATCTCTCAGCCACAACCCGAGAAAACTTCGGTTGAAAAGTCGGGACCCATTCCCACAGCGCCATCGGTGATCTTGGAGAGTTCGCCAGGGTTATCCTCCAAATCGGGAGAGAACGCCGAGGCTTCTGAAGAGCAAGACGACAGAACCATTGTTGCGCCCATGTTCGAGCAAGAGAGTGAAGATGGAACAAGAGTTAGCGTCCAGGTGGACTCGCAAGTAGCACCACGCCAAAACAATATTTTCAGCGAGAAAACCGTTATTTTTGAGCGATCCACGGACTCTAAGAAACTGCCCGGAAAAAAGGCGAAGGAAAGGGGCAGTCCCTTGAGGCGCCTGGTAATGCTGCTTGGAACGATTTGGGCAGCGGTAGAAATTTTGTCCGACTTTCAATCGCCAGGAAGAAAAGCGGCTGAACGAATCGAGGAGCTTCGGCCACGGTTGCCGTCGGTGGTGGAGAAGCAAGTAGACTCCAAAAAAAGCAACAAACTGTACACTGAGGGTTTGGAATATTACCGGCGCGACACGATCCCAGACTTTAAGAAAGCCGTTTTTCTTTTTACTCGAGCAGTAGAGACGGATGCTCAAAACGTAAAAGCATTGGCCATGCTCGCCTCTAGCTATTTGAATCTCATCGATGTTTCTAATAAAGATGAAAATTATTTTTCCGTGGTCCGCAAGCTAATCGACCTTTCAAAAGCAAAAGAGATTGATCTCACCGAAACCATTATCGCTGAGGTTGAGTATTTATTATTCATTCAGCAGCCGGCTGCGGCACAGACAAGGCTCATTGAGTACACGCAGAAAAATAAAAATTATGACCCCATTATGTTCATGTACCTCGCACAGGTGCTTATTGCGCGAGGGGATTATGCAAGCGCAGCGCGATATTTAAACCCGCTTACCGAAGATCGACTGCCAAATGTTCGAGTGTATTATTTGCGAGGTATCGTGGCAGAGGGCTTGGGGGATTTGGACTCTGCACTAGAACAGTATCGCCGCGCAGTGAAGATCAATCCGATGCATGGGTTGTCACACTTTAGAATCCTTAAGATTTTAGAGGCACGG
>JAGWZD010000128.1 GCA_018968995.1 Bdellovibrionales bacterium | reverse complement strand
TCTGACGAGCCTTTTTCCGCACCCATGCTATCTGATTCCTCAAGACTGAGGACTGACAAAATAAGTCGGCCCGAGGCTACCACCACCAGCACAAACGCCAGCAGTCCCAAGAACGCGAGAATATACCATTCGCGCCGCACCGCCGCACCCAGCAGCGCGAAGCGCGCCACACTCCCTGCAAACGGCGGAACTCCTAGCCAAGAAACCAGAAAAAACACGAGAGCCACTGCTTCTTGGGGGGAGTTCCGAAGGCTTCCCTTGAGATAAATCATCTCGTCCGAGCCTCGACGTTCGACGCTGCGCGAAAGCACGGCATTGAGTCCTGCGAAAGCTAGAAGGTCCACCGTGACAGCAAAGAGCATCGCGGCCAGACCAATTTCCTCAAGAATAATAAGCCCCAGAAGTAAAAAGCCCCCTTGAACTGTCGCAATACAAGCAAGGAGGCGCTTGGCGTGGGTTTGGCGCACCGCAAGTAGCGCCGGAAAAATCAAAGTCATCGCGGCACTAAATGCAAGCCATTGGGTCCAGTCCCATCCCCCCAAGGGAGCCCAGGCTCCGGGCGAAGCCCCCGGGGTGGTGAAAACAACGACAAAGGTTCTCACTGCTGCCGCAAAGGCGCCCGCTCGTAGGCCCAGCGTAAGAAACGTCGCTGCCGGAGAGTTCGAACCGTGAATCACGCCAGGAACCCAAAAGTTTCCAGGAAATACCATCATCGGCAAGCTCAGCCCCAAGAACAGAACCGCGAACACAAAAAGCAAAGTGCTTGAAGAAACCAGGCCGGGCTCAATCAATCTATGAATCTCGTAAAGATTGGCTGTTCCAGCCAAAAGAAATAATGAAAGGGCCCCAAGAAGCAAAAATGCACCCGAAGCCAGCGATGCAAATCCCAGCTTAATGGATGCTCTCGCAGCAGCGCTCGAGAGACCGAAGCCCGACAACATATAAGCGCAGGCACCTGCCACTTGAAGTGAGACAAGCACCAAAAAAAGATTCGACGCAGCGGCCGCGAGCATCAACGATAAACAGCCTGTCAGTAAAATCGCGCAAAACTCGGCCCGACTCTTCTTTGGAATTTCACCGCCGAGACATGCAGACGACACTCCTGCCGCAGCTAACGTGAGAAACAGAAACTTAAAAAAAAGACTCAGACCATCTATCGAAAGAGTGCCGGAAAAAATTTGCTGCGGGTCTCCTCGATAAATCAGTGCCGACTGAATCGCAGCGCCGCCAATTCCCAGCAAGCTTGTCGGTAGAACTAGGCGCGCGCGCTCTTCGTGATTCGCGCTTTCGCCAACGATAAGACCGAGCACCGTCAGTGCAAGATAAATTTCAGGTAGGACTAAAGCAAATCCCTCCATTAGCGCCCCTCGAGACTAGGCCTTATCACTGGCTCTACAGGAGTTCCCTCAGGGTTAATGGGTGTTGGGTTCGGCTCTACGACCTGTCTTGGGTGTACTCGCTTCAGCAGGTCTTCGGCTGCGGGCTTGATCTCATCTAAAATCGGCTTGGGATAAACTCCTAAAATCACCATTAGAACTACCAGCGGGATCAAATAGCCTTTTTCCCTTAATGACAGGTCTAACGTTGATGTGCTCGCTCTTTCATCACTGGCGGCTGGCGAGAAAAAGAGCGCCCGATAGACCCCGAAAAGACCTGAAAACAAAAGAACACAAGAAATACCGACCAATACCGCTATCCAGGGAGATCTTTCGAATCCTCCCAGTACAATAAGGCTCTGGCCAATAAACCCGCATAGACCTGGAAAACCAACGACAGTTGCTATGGAAAAGGCGGTTACGACACCCGCCACTGGCACATCTAAGAGAGAGACTCCTGAGCCTTCGTCGAGTAGTGAGCCCCACTTTGTAGCGCCCCTTGAGCGGAGCGCACCTAGAACTAGGCCTAATCCCGCGAGGGCCAGAGACATGCTCAACTGCTGATATACTAAGCCAACCATCGAGCTTTCGTGGCCACTTCCAAGAGCAATCATTGAAAGACCCACTTGAGTGATCGTGATCCAAGCGAGTAGAGCAGACAGCTCCTTTTCTAGTAAAAGAGCGCAGGTTCCTACCGCGATATTGATTAGT
This sequence comes from Bdellovibrionales bacterium, assembly GCA_018968995.1. Lineage (GTDB taxonomy): Bacteria > Bdellovibrionota > UBA1018 > UBA1018 > UBA1018 > CAIOHW01. Next base: position 4,061 of record JAGWZD010000128.1, on the reverse strand, counting down.
CCCACCACCAAAATGGCACCTGATGCCGAACTAAAAATCTCAGGAAACAGTCCATGGCTCAGCCGTGAAAAAACCAAAATTCCGCTAGGGACAACGGCCCCGGCAATGGCTACCACGACAGAGGCAGGGGCCTGCGCCACCATCTGGGTAAACCATCCGTGAAGCGGCCAAATTGGTGCACGAAGGGCGGTTGCCAGAAAAATAAACAGGAACGCGACTTTCGACGCTGAAAGACTCAAGCCGGCAACGCGAATCATCTTCTCAGGCACGCCCACCGACAAAAGATCGCTCATTAAAAAAGTGTGAGGACTGGACGAATAATAAATCAGTATGAATGCGCCTAAAAGTAGCGCGTTTCCTAGTGCCGAAGTGACCAACGTCCGAAAGGCAGCGCTTTCTTTTTTCTCCCCACCCCATATCCCAACAAGAAAGAAGACAGGCACAGAGGAAATTGACCAGAAAAAGAAAAGCAAAAACAGGTCTTGAGAACACGCGGTTCCGAGCAGCGCCCCTTGTAAGATCAGAAACAAGGCATGCATCCCGCGCGCACCCCGTGCCCGCCCCCACTCTGATGCGATCAAGACGGGGAACAGAATGCTAACAAGAAGCACCCCAACTCTGCTGATCCCATCAACGGCTAGCTCATAAGAAATCGCGTAAGAGCCAACCCAGGGTAGTCGATCAGTGAAGGCGTCAGAAGCAACCCCTGCCAACCCGTAACCGAGAACAGCGAGTCCAATAGCTGTAGACAAAAGACTACTTGATAGAGCAACCCATCGAGCCACTCTCGGGTTGACAAAGATGGCCTGCGCGGCAGCACCCAAAAATGGCAGCAGTATCATTGTGGTCAAGGAAAACGTGGTCACGGAATCTCCTCAGCGCGTCAGCTGTACGAAAAAATGTAACAACATGGACAGCGCTAATCCAACGGTAAACAAAAGATAGACCTGAATACTTCCGGTGTGCGCTAGCTGGACTGCTTTTGCGGGCACTTCAACCAGAGTTCGAACCACTTCCTCTAGGGTCTGCACCAGAAGTCGATCGAATGCTTTTACCGCCCGTCCAATAGCAGCAATCCGTCGGGTCAAACGAAAAAGAAACGCCGGAAAAAATCCCCAAACCCCTGCCCCCAGTAAGGCCTCAGCCATTTTGGTTGCCTGAACTACAACTCCGTCTAACACGCTGGCAAAGGAATATCCCTCTGAGGGTAGACGTAGGAACCGCATCTTCATTCCTGCTAGTCGATCAGGAAGTCCTAGCGATACGGCCAATGTGAGTAAGCCCATCCATACCCAGAGCATGATCTGAAAAGTCTCGCCCTGTGCCACGGCGTTCGATCCGAAGAACCTTTCAGACCAAGAGAGTCCCAGCGACCCTTCGAGCTGGCCGACACTGCCGAGCGGATCGCTACACCACAAAATCGCTAGTGAGAATAAGACCACGAGAACCACTGGCGAGACCCGAAAAGCGGTCGAGGCTGCTTGGGACAAACCCAGCTTTTCATCAACACTGTGGGTCAAATCATTCGCATGATGGGCGGTTAACCTCATGAACGCCATCGCTAGAGCAATCCAAGTAACCGAAACCAAAAGGATACCAAACGCGCCTCCTGATGAAGCCAAAAGACCCTGTAGCGCTGCCGCTGATGCGAAGCCCGGGCCCCCAAAAGCAAGGGCCACTAAAAATCCGGCCCATATGCGCCGATGAACCTTCGATTCGCTGATGTGAGGCGCACCTCTAAAAAAAAGTGCCGCGGCCCAAACTGTGAGCTGAGAAATCAGAAAAAAGACCGCCGAAGTCCGAGCTCCCGCAACAAAAAGAGACGCCATGCTCATTCCCACTAATGAGGACTGAATGAGACCGAATGCGCATGATGCCCCCGAAACACCAAGGGCCGACAACGCCGTCAGAAGTGTTGCGGCAAGAACTCCGAAAAATAGCCCTGTATAGGACTCACTGAGAACCGCCGACAACTTATAAAGAGTCGCAAATCCAACCCATAGCGCTGGAGAACTCACCAGCAAGCGCACTCTCGCAGAGGTTGGAGTTCTTTGACTTTCTATTCGACTCCACCCAAATGCGGGAAAAATCTGAGCTTGAAGCATTACTCCAAGAACAATCAAAGTCACTCCCATTTCTGGGATCGTCTGACCGGAGAGCCCGACCCAGTCGAGGGAAGCCCCAGAGGCCGCCGAAATGGCCGCCCCAAAAACCATCAGAATTAATCCACAGCCTCGCTCGCGAATATCGCTTAAAAAAATCCTGCTTAGGTCTGCGCTTCTATCAGAAGACGCGAGCCGCAAGTACACTCGTGCGCCGGCGATCATTGCGAGAACCTGCCCCAATAACGCGGTCCAAAGACTTGACGAAAACCATGCCAATGCCGTTGCGGCAAGCCCCAGAGCCGCCGCCTCAAAAGTCACATTTTTAGTGCTATTAGCGCTCTTTTGTTCCGAGCGCCCAAGAAATACCGACTCCAAAATGAAAACATACAAATACAATGCTAAAGCAACCCAGCACATCAAAACAGCGGCTGGTTCTAAACGCAGACCCAGGCGAAGAACCGGCCCGCTTGAAGCAAGAGAAAATAGCTCTGTATTCCATATTGAGGGAACCGCCTCCCAAGAGACTCCGAGCGCCGCAAGGGTTAGAGCTAATACAAAGGCAACGCTAAAGAGAGATCCCATAAACACGCCTAATGCGGGTCTCCCTCTCGGCCGAAGGCCTCCATAAATTGCCATTGCCAAGGCCATCGCAATGCTGAACACCAGTGTCCAAGGAAACGCCTTAAGAACCATTACTGTTCTGACCCCTCTGCTGCGACCTCAAGTAATGAAGACGCGTGCCATAAACCAGCATTGCTATGGACTGTAGTTGAAACACCACCATTATCACTAATCCTGCGTCCTGTGCCCTGCCGCTCAGCGCGGAACTCATCACAAAATCATCGGCCACGCTTGTCTTCGCCAAAACCGACAAGGCCAAGACTATTGAGGTTGTCATTAATTGAAGGCCAAGAACGGACCCCAGGATCGTCCGCTGTGTAATCAGCCCAAAAAACCCAACTGCAAAAAGAATCGAGAACACCTCAAGCATTGGGCCCCCTCGGTCGAGAGATCACACCAACACCAAGAACAAGAACTAAACCCAATAGTGCAACCAGCTGTATTGCAACGAAGCTTTCCTCTGGAAAAAAACCTGCTCCTAGAGAGGGGGCGCCAATCGACCGAACTGCGCCACTAGTAATCGCCTTCAACACTGAGAACACCGTTAAGCCCAGGGCCGCGCTCACTAGTGCCGAAAGGATACGATGCGCACGATCTGAGCGAGCAGAAAACTCATCTCGCCTACCGGCTTCCGAAAATGTATCTGCATGAAAAAAATACGCTGTTGCTGCAAGCGAGGCCCCCAAGGCCAGCGCGATGGCTAAAAGCTCGCTGCCAAAAATCAGAAGAATGGATGACGCCGACACTCCATTTAACCACCACGCAATCACGCCCCAGCGACTCTCGCGATGAATAGCCACAAAAAGCCCAGATAAAATTAAAATTACGGCGGAGCCAAATAAAATGATCGTATTCAAAAAGCCCCCCCGTCACTTCGTTGCCTTCGCTGTTTTTCCCAGGATTCCCGAAGCTGCTCCGACACCGGACCACGGCCATAAGAAGCCACTTGGCCTTCTATCTGGTAAGAGGCGGTTTGATGTCCTTTCACGTGAGTGAGGGACTGCGGCTGACAAACCTCCACACAAAAGCCGCAAAAAAAACATCTGGAGTGGTCCACGTCGAAAGTGGAAATCCACTTTTTTCCGACCTTCGGGCCCTCATCTGTATTCAAACGAATGCACTGAGTTGGACACGCAGAAACGCAGTCACCGCAACCAGTACACCTTAAGACATCATTAAAAAGCCTTCCCCTGGTTCGAGCGGGCAACTCTTCAGAGGACCTAGATGAAACTGGGTCTGGATACTGCTCCGTAAATTCTTTTTTAGACTCGCTTCTAACTCTTAAATAGGACAACCCAAGCGCAGTAGACTTAAACGCCGAAGTCGCTGCTCGGC
>JAGWZD010000127.1 GCA_018968995.1 Bdellovibrionales bacterium | reverse complement strand
AGTGGCAACGTTGGCAATCAAAGACAGGTAAGGAAGGTTACGCTCTAGTTTAGGGATAACCTCGAGACTGGCGGCATCAAGAGCGTTTTGAATCTGCTCTTGATCTCGCGACGCGCGCTGCAGTCCGGCCTTGATCACTCGAGGAAGGGCTGCGTTTCCAGAGCCATTACAGAGCCGAATGGCTCCGTCGAGGTCATTCGCTAGAATGTACTTTTGGACCTCAAACATGAACGCCGAGCCGTTTATGCCGGCTTGTCCTAATCGAATAAACCGCTCCAAGGTAAGGCCGATGCTGACGGCTAAGCTCGCCGCAATCAACCACATTGAAAATCCACCCTGTTGGAAGGCTACGCTAATGAACTGAACAAAGTTTCCCGATTCCATGGACCCTCTCGCTCGTGTTTTAGGATGCCCCAGGGGATATTTAACCCGAGAAATCCCGACTACTTTAGTAGAAACTACTCCTGCAATCTCTCGCGGATCGAGGTGCGACTCCTTGCACCTAACTCTGCGTATTTAATCAGAGGATAACCGAACCTCGAAGAGCGTCAATTTTTATTATTGGGGTGCAGCAATCCGAGGGCTTAAAGATGCTTCTGGATTACCTGAGCAATGGCATCCTTGGGCTGATTTCCGACCAGTTGGTCAACGAGCTGCCCATTTTTCAGAAAAATGAGGGTAGGAATGCCCCGAACATGAAATTTTCCGGGAGTTTCAGGGTTCTCATCGACGTTCATCTTATAAACGTTCACCTTGCCGGCAAATTGGTCGGCCAGCGCATCAATCGTTGGGGCAAGCATCCGGCATGGTCCACACCACTCCGCCCAGAAATCGACTACCGTTAGCTGCGCTGAGGGCAAGACCTGGGTGTTGAAATTTCCATCTGTAGCCGTCTTCACGTTCATCGAGTTAGCCATAGGTTCCTCTCGTAAATTTCGCTCGCAAGCGTATGCAATTTAAGGATAAGTCTTCAAACATGAGCACACCGCGGGACTATCTCACCCTCACTTCTCAAGAGTCAACGTCCATTCGAGAACGGTTTCTGGCGGAAAGCGCGGAGACCTTGGTGCGGGCTTCCGAGCTTTTGGGGCAATGTCTAGCTCGCTCGGGGAAAGTGCTGATCTGTGGAAATGGGGGCTCGGCTGCAGATGCCCAGCACATGGCGGCTGAAATGGTCGGGAGAATGCTGATCGAGAGAAGAGCGTTGCCCGCAATTGCTCTGACAACAGACTCTTCTAATCTTACCGCACTCTCAAACGACTACGGTTACGAATGGGTATTTTCAAGGCAGGTGGAGGCATTAGCGCGACCTGAAGACGTGCTTGTCGCTATTTCGACTTCTGGAAATAGTCCGAGCGTGTTGCGAGCAGCCGAAGCTGCAATAAAGCGCGGCTGTCCGGTCATCAGTTTGACTGGGGGCACTGGAGGAAAGCTGGCTTCGATCTCAACGCTGAATTTGAATGCAGCGGGCGGTTCGAATTCAAGTCGGATTCAAGAGACTCATATTTTTATTGTGCACAGTCTTGTGGATCTCTTAGATCGATTTTTTCTGAAGGAAGGAAACCTGAAATGAACCGTCGGGTCGACCAAATCCTGGCGGCGGTACGGGTGTTCTTTCTTTTTCTAAATCGTACGATTGAATCCATTCTGAGGCGCCTGAAGGAGACTCAAGAAGGATTGACCGAAACGGTTCGGGATAATTTACCAGAGCGGGCCCAAGTCAAGCTGGCAGTTGTCCAGCGTGTTGTAGCCAAGGGCATCGACATGCTTTTGATTGTCCTAGTCGCCGTTTTCGTCTGGTATCCGATTGGTCCGTTTCTGGCGATTTTTTATAGTCTCTTTGCGGATGGGATAAACCGTTTTGGACTACAGGGGCAGAGTCTGGGGAAGGCCATCTTGGGTCTTCGAGTCTTGCGAACTTCTGACAACCGTCCAGCAAGATGGAAAGAATCGGCACTGCGAAATCTGCCCGGAGTGGTGGCTACCTTTTTTGCAATTATTCCGATCTGGGGGTGGGTGATTTTTGTTCTTGTGGGTATCCCTTTGGCTGCGATCGAGGTATTCCTAATGTTCCGTTTAGAGAACGAAAATCGTTTAGGTGATGTGATGGCGGATACTCGTGTGGTGGATATAACGCGTGAGTCCAGAAAAAAAGTTTGACCCTCGGCAGACACTTTATCTTGTTGATATTAGCTCTTTCATTTTTAGAGCGTTTTATGCCATTCGGCCATTGAGTTCACGAACTGGTGAGCCAACGAACGCTATTTATGGCGTGGCCTCCATGCTTCAGAAGTTGATTGATGACTCAAAGCCTGAATACCTCGTGGTGGCTTACGACTCAAAAGAGCCCTCCTTTCGGAAGCAGCGATATGCTGAGTACAAGGCAAACCGTGCAGCACCTCCAGACGATTTGATTCCCCAGTTTGATCGTATCGATCAGTTGATTCGACTCATGGGGATCCATTCCTTTCGGGTTCCCGGTGTTGAGGCCGATGATTTGATCGGCACACTGTCGAATCGATGGTTTGAATTATCAAAGCAGCATGAAGTGGTGATCGTGTCTGGAGATAAAGACCTCATGCAATTGGTGAACGGTAGAGTTCGCATGCTTGATACGCTCAAGAATGTTCTCTACGACACTAATCAGGTGGAAGAGAAAATGGGAGTGGGGCCAGGTCTGATTCGGGACTACCTCGCTTTGGTGGGAGACAGTTCTGACAATATCCCTGGGGTTACAGGAATTGGACCAAAAGGGGCGGTCGAGCTTCTTCAAAAGTATGGTTCTTTAGAAAGTGTTCTGGCAGCAGCTCAGCGGGGGGAAATCACCGGCAAGAAGGGTGAAAATATCTTGAGTCAGGCCGATCTTGCGCGATTGTCCCAAGAGTTGGCTACGGTCAAAACAGATGTGCCACTTCAGGTGTCTGAAAAAGACTTTCAATTCAGCTTTCAGCCTTCTCAGGAGTGTCTTGAATTTTTAAGCTCGCTCGATTTCCATTCTTTGGTTGAGAAGTGGCGCTCTCGATCGGGATCAAGTGAGTCACTGGTGGTTTCGTCCTCATCTGAAGGCTTTCAGGGATCGAATTTAAAAGGTGACTTTAGAACGGTTTGGAATGAGGAAGATCTTCAGGCGGTAGTTTCTGAAATTGAATCCACCAAGGAGTTTGGATTTGATCTTGAGACTACTTCGTTGAACCCCAGGCAAGCCGAGATCGTTGGTATTGCAGTTTGCGCAAGCGAGGAACGAGCCTGGTATATTCCAGTAGGACATCGCGGGTCGGACCGAGCTCAGTTGAGTCTTTCTCGGGTGCTGTCGGTGCTTCAGTCCTATCTTGAGGATCCTCGCTATAAGAAAATTGGTCAGAACTTAAAATACGATATGTCGGTCTGTTTCAACTATGGAATACGGCTTCAGGGGATCGGTGCCGACACCATGGTTGCCTCGTATGTGCTTGAGCCTGAGGGTCGGCATGATCTCAAGACGCTTTCGTCGAAGTATTTGAACTACGATGTCCTGAGTTATGAAGAAGTGTGCGGCAAGGGCAAAGATCAGATTGGATTTGACTTAGTTCCTATTGATCTCGCTACCCGCTATTCCGCAGAGGATGCTTGGATCGCTCTGAAGCTGTGGCGGAAGTTACAGTCACTTTTGGAAAAAGACAGGTTGATGGAGGTTTTTGCGAGGGTTGATCAGCCACTGGTCCCGGTGCTTGCACGAATGGAGTCGGCAGGAGTGTCGATCGACGAGAAATGGTTGTCTCGACTTTCGGTGACCTTCTCAGACGAGTTGCGTATTATCGAAGAGAAGATCCGAAAGTTCACCAGCGCACCGATTAATCTTAATTCGCCGAAGCAGTTGGCGCATCTGCTCTTCGACCAGCTCGGCCTGCCTGTGCAATCCAAGACCAAGACGGGCTACTCTACGGATGCGGCTACCCTAGAGATCCTGGCGCCAATGCATGAAGTTCCGCAGCTGCTTCTGGAATATCGAGAGATTTCTAAGCTGAAAGGAACATATGTGGATCCGCTTCCTCAGCTTAAGGATCCAAAGGATGGAAAAATTCATGCAAACTTTAATCAAACGGTCACCGCAACAGGTCGTCTTTCTAGTTCAGAGCCAAATCTTCAGAATATTCCCATTCGCTCGGACCGTGGAGTGCAAATACGGGGAGCCTTTATTGCGTCAAAAGGGAACCTCTTAGTTGCAGCTGATTATAGTCAAATCGAGTTAAGGTTACTTGCGCACATGAGTGGAGACAAAGAGCTTGTTCGCTCATTCTTAGCAGATGAAGACGTACATCGTCGCACTGCTAGCGAGATGTTTAAAATTGCTCCAGAACAAGTGAACGATCAGCAGCGCTCTATCGCAAAGGCGATTAATTTCGGATTGATGTACGGTAAAACCCCATTTGGCTTGGCCCAGGAGCTTCATATTTCACGTAAAGAAGCCTCCGAGATGATTGAGAGGTATTTTGATCGGTATCACGGCGTTAAGCGTTTTCTGGATGGTCAGGTTCTCTTGGCACGCGAGAAAGGGTTTGTGACCACTCTTTTAGGGCGTAAGCGGGTTCTTCATGACATTCATTCTAAAAATCCAGCTCTTCGGGCCAATGCAGAGAGAATGGCCATGAACACTCCGATTCAGGGAACCGCTGCTGATCTGATGAAGCTGGCAATGATTCATCTTGATGAGGCGCTTTTGAGCAAGGGCTATGAGTCGAAGTTAATTATTCAAGTGCATGACGAAGTGGTTCTCGATTGTCCTAAGAGCGAGGCGCAGGAAGTGGAAGCGCTCGTGGTGAAGACTATGGAGGAGGCACTGAAGCTCTCGGTTCCTCTGAAAGTGAACTCTGCTCATGGGGACAATTGGAAGGATTTATAGGTCTCGAATTTTTTAGTAAACAGGTCCCAGAGGGCGCTTTCCCACTCGTTTTAGCACCTCGGCGCGAAAGCGTAACCAGGGGATTTCAGCAGCTCTTTCAGCGGCGCTTGCCATGGTGGGATGAATAGGCAGCTTTCTAAACCACTCTTTGCCTTGGGATACGGCTTCTTCTACGAGACTGACGCCAGACTCACTGGGGCCTCCGGTGGGGGTCACGCGCGGTATTCGAAAAGAAAGGTCAATCCCACTTTCTATAAAGGCGCGATAATGAGGATAAGCCCAAACGTAGAATTCGAGCACCGACGGTAAATTCATTTCTAAAACAGTGGACTGTATTAATCCCAGTCCATCGGAGGCGCTTTCTCGAGGCGAACTGACCAGTCTGGCCCGAGTATCGCTCTCCCAAAGTGTCTTAGTAGAGTTGTCCATCTCCTCTGCCTGCTCTAAGAGTTCTAAGAGTTCTTCCTCCCCAAGAAGAGCTGCAAGCCGAAGTAACACTTGGCCATGCGCCTGTAAGATCTCAGCAAGGAATTCCGATAGACTCATCGCTGATGTTCTCTTGGTTCTGGTTTAGATCTATGATCTCGAGTTGTTCCGTGCTTGGGTCCATTGCTTCAAGGCGTTGAGTACGCCAGGGTCTTGGAGAGCCTTCATGGCTTGGGATTTAATCGCCGATTCAATGGTACGGCGGGGAACGATGGGACGTTCAATCTGGGCAAGCTCTTTTGAGCGTTGCCGTTCCTGCTCTACGCGAGTCTGGGCGGCCAGGCGCGCTCTTTCCAGAAGGCTTTCTCGAGCTAGCGATTCCAGCACGTGCCAGCCGCGCATGGTGTCGGCCAATTTCATGGTACGACTGAGGCCCTGTAAAGGGGCTTCGAAATCCTGAGAAAGGTGAAGTAGAGATGCCGATAGATCGGGTAGCTGGGCCAGAAACTGAGATTCGTTTCTGGGGGGTAAGCCGTTCACCAAGAGGTCGCTCGCAGACTCGCGCTGGCTGTTTTGGTCTATAGCCGAGTTTAGGCGCCGATCCATAGTGCGCCTCCCTCAGGTAAGGATTTCGAGAGTTGCTCCCAGGCCTTCTGGGGAAACTCACTACGTGATAAACCCCAGGTTTGGGGACCCATTTTTTTGAGGTTATTCTCCACTGCAAGCCAAGACGATGAAGGAATCTGAGTTCGAGCGCCTGGGGATACAGTTGCCCCAATTCCAAGAACAAGCACATGAAGAGGCTGGTTGCAGTAGTTCCATGGAAAGTATCCGCACTCTCCGGCGCTTCCAGTGAAAACCCCAGCTCGCACGGCTGAG
>JAGWZD010000126.1 GCA_018968995.1 Bdellovibrionales bacterium | reverse complement strand
TATCCAGCTCAATTCGCCGGAAAAAGCTGCACCTAAAACCTAAAACAAGAGGTTGATCAACGAACGACACACACGGTTGAACAAATGTAGTCGTGGAGCGATCGCTTTTTGGAGGTTAAGGCAGCCAACAGAAAGCCTATCAGCAGGATGAAATAAGACAGATAATAAGCCAGATATCGACCCATGGACTGCCAAGCCCCAAGAGGGCCTAGAGTTTTAGCATCGACTACTCGCACTCCCAAAAGACGCTTGCCAAGCGTGCAGCCCCACTGAAAATGAGAAATGCTGAAGTAAATGAAGGCGAAGACAAAAAAAGCTAGAATATTGAATATTTGAAGGCGACCGCCGTCCAAATCTTCCACCGCAACGTCATTTACCAACAAGTAGACCCCCTGGAAGAGTGCGGTCACCAGAGACAGAATGAATAAATCGATACTGATCGCCGCAAAGCGCCTCCAAAAACCGGCGTATCTCATGATCTCAAACTCTCCTTTGCTCGGCCAAAAATCATCCCCAGAAAAATGAGTCCAGCCGACAGCACCGTACGTAAAGTTACTTGCTCACTCAAAAATATATAAGAAACTGCTGAAGCCACAACGGGCTGCAAATAGATATACAAGGCTACGGAACTGGATCGAACATTGGCCAAAGCCCAGAAATTTAAAAAATAGGTCAGAAGCGTGGTCCCCAAAACAGCGAATGCCGCACAAAACCACAACGTCGCTGTCATCTGAGGCATCTGAAAATGAAGATAATCAGGAATCGCCAAAGCCGTTATTCCGACGCTTCCATAAATAAATAACCAGGCCGTGGTCCAAACATTATCGTGCTTTTCCATGAAGGTTTTTCCAAAAACTAAAAAGCACGCAAAACTCAGACAATTTAAAATGGTGAGCAAATCACCGATGACCGTTTGATTGGCAAAATGAAAATCTTCAATGTGCCGAATCGACAGAACTCCGCACAATGCCAACATAAAACCAATCATTCTCTGCCAGCTCATCGACTCCACTCGTCGCAAAATCACCAAAAGGAGCGTAAAAATAGGAATTAAAGTATTGAGGATGGCGCTGTTCGTGGGAGTGGTAAATTTTAAGCCAACCAAAAACGAACTCTGATTAATCACTACCCCTAAAAGCGAAAGACCAATCAAAGGCTTAAAGAAGGTTTTCCACCCCCGAGGGCTAGGCCTGCCGGATGCCAATGCGATACTCAGCATCAGAATTGCTGAAATCGTAATTCGCAGACTGGCCCAAACCATCGGTGGAAACGCGCCCACCATGACTTTCGAGACTACATAGCCAGACCCAAACAGGAGCTGGATCCCGATCAGTGCACCAAAAATCAGCACCGAACGAGGGGGATGACTGCGAGAAGCGGAGCCCATAGCCGGAGGAGTGTCTACCGGAGCCTCCCCCAATTCAAGAACTGTCCGCCGATTACGGCGTGGGTTCGGGAAGCGGAACGGAGGGGCCCGGAACAGGGTTACTGGGCGCTGGCGTAGGACTCGGTACCGACCCCCCACCCCCAGAACCAGAGCCACCGGACGGGGTTCCGGTTGGAATAGGAATGGGTGGAGGTCGGATAGGAGCGGGCGTCACCGAAGTGTCGTCTACCCCTCCGCTCAGGATGTGCTTCCTGACCCATTCGATATCCACATACGAGTTGGCGTGTTTCTCTTCCGCCTGGGGGTCGGGCTTGAGGATGGAATAAGGCACCCACATATAATCCGGATGCGCTTGATTCCCCATGCCGCTGTCAAACCATCGTCCACCAACGAGGTACTCTCCCTCTCTCGCGACGACAACATCACCGCTTTTCACAAGTTTTCCTGATGAATCAAACTCTACTGGACCATCCAACCAAAGCTCCATCTTCAACGTTCGCGAACGAATCATGGAGTTTGTCTCAAACTTGAATTCAGGAGAAATGGCACCAGGCGAGACGTTATCGTCCATCCACCAGATCGTGGATGTCACCCGAATCCGATAAACATTCGGCGCCAGAGGATCTGCACCCAGATAGTCCTCGGGCTTCGGAAATTCAAACCGATATCCCGCCAGCGGCTGATTCCAGACTTCTCCTCCAGTGTTTCGATCAATTAATACAGTTCTTTTATGGATTCCCATATAGTTCATCAGGACCAAAAAATACTGATTGGGAACAGGATCCTCACGTTTACGAGAAGCGTTGCGATCAAACGGATCCACTCGCTCTCCAAAATAGTCTGCGCTGGCTTCCATTCCAGCCTCACTGAGTAAGGCTTTAATGTCGGCTACCGTGAATTCAATCCCGTTGACTTGAACACTATTTCGGGGCTCTGGAAAAAGCGCTGCAGCGACACACCAGCCGTTACAGTGCCCCCACCACCCCTGAACGCCTGGCACTCCCGAGCCATGGTGCTCTACTTCCCAGTCCTGAGAATGCACCAATCCACCTCGAGCGGCGTCGTACTTTCCAGCAGGCGATGCTCCGGAAAGATTTCGCGCAATGCCGTTTGAAGTATAGGGCCACCAAAATCCCGCCCAAGGCTGACGTGCCGGAGTTCCCTGAAAGTGATCTTGCATTAACTTAGCGAAATTTCTTTCCCCAGGGGCCTCGTTGGATCTAAGCCGCAAATCCTGAATGCCGAGGCTATCCATCGATGGACCGTTCCCAGTACCACACGAAAATAGAGCCAAAATCCCAAAGCTTGTCAGAAAAAGACTGATCAGGCCGTAGCCCATGATTTGCCTGTGACTCATCGATCACCTCGCGGAGAGATCAAGGATGCTGTTCCTTGAGCGTTCCTCATCGATAACGGCCATGGATCTCCCTGACCCCATGTCCAATCAGACTTCCGTCCAAAAAAATCGTCTGAGACTGAACTTGCCGAATGCTGACGGAATCTTGAAAGTGCAACACTAGAAGCGTCGAGTGCCACAGGACCATGCTCCCAACCTAGTCCCACTTCGTCGCCACCTAGCCTGACTGTCTTTGAAGTGATGGACACCCAGGAACTGCACTCTCCACTGGATCGGCACCGCCGAATCCACGAAAACCCCTCAGAAAAAACCAGCCGTTGCTCAAGATAGGACTCCCTGGGTCCACCCTTCTGAACCTCGGTGCGCAGAAGAAGCGTGGCATCGGGATACCCACTCCACTCGAGTACGGTGTACCTCAGTTCGATTTCGGGATGAGATGAACCCGTATCAATCGAGGACTCGATACCCTTTAATCGAAGACGCACTCCCCATTGCTCTCCAATCTTAAAACCATCGGGTCTGAGACGTTGTAGAGCCTCAGAACCAGACGCAGCAATCCCGATAAAGTGCTGAGCCTGCTTTCGTTGAGCGAAATAGCGATTTGCAATACACAGGTCTTGGTCTGTTGCAAATGACTGCGTCGACGATGAAATCAAACCCACGACTAACAGGACGATAACACGCTGAACTGGCTCTGAAGATCGCATGAGCTACCCCCAGAAACGGTAAAGCAACCGACGTTCCATGATGAAACGCGCCACGATAATGCCATTTACGACCCAACGCATCCCCGGTTAATGTCTGAAAATCCGCTATGATTAAAAAATGGGTGACTGCAAATCCGATTTTCCGACGCAAGCTCGATTGGTTCATCACCTCTTTTGCTCTCATCGCTTGGTTTTCAGCTTTTCATTCCAGACAGAAATTAATCTCGCTTTCATGCGTCGAGAAGCCACTGTTCTGCCATCCAGAGAATTTGAATCCCGTCGATAAATGGGGACTTATTAATGATTATCACTGGTTGTCCGATCACCTTTCATTCTGGACCCAAGATGGAGCAGGCTTATTCGCTGTTCTCTGTATTTTACGATTTTCCAGAGATCGCCAAGCAATGTGGACTCACCTCCTTTTATTTCTTCAGGCGACGTTTATTAATGGGGCTCTCAACGAGAGCATTCGCCTGATCGTGCAACGTCCTCGTCCCTTTGTTTATTTGAACCCGATAGGGCAAGGTGGCGCCGTGGACCACTACACTTCTTTTTATTCCGGACATACGAGCTTTGCAGCGCTGGCTTCGACCTGTGCCCTGATCGTAGCGATGGATACCCGACCAACTCTCCGGTGGTCCGTGGCTACTTTAGGGATATTCTTGACTGTCTCTACAGGGGCCTTTCGTGTCATAGCGGGTCGGCACTTTGTCACGGATGTCCTCATCGGAGCGCTTGCTGGGGCGATCATTGCGTTATGGGTCAACCGTTTGCATCGTGACGCTCAGTATGAGGAAGCCGTTTAAAAGGAAATTCCGCCTCGGTGCTAGCTAACTACGGAATTGTCGGAAATGGCCGCTCGATAGGTTTCATTTCTTCGCTGGGTTCGATCGATTGGCTTTGCGCTCCGGATTACGATAGTCCTAGCCATTTTGGGGCACTGCTAGACAACCTCAATGGAGGGCGTTTTTCAATTTGCCCGGTGGATCCGTTTTCCTCCGCTCAACACTATTTAGGTAGAGACCAGAGAAGTGCTGTCCTGGAAACACGATTCACAACGGCCAGCGGAGTCGGACGCTTAGTGGACTGGATGCCTTGGCTTCCCTCGCCCACACTGATACGCAGGGTTGAAACCATCGAGGGGGTGATCGATTGGCAGCTGACTTGCTCACCCCGTTTCCACTATGGGCAATCCTCTGGTCATGCGGAGCGAATAGCCGATGGCATTCGATTTCGAGCCCCAGTCCGGTCTGAATTTGCCCAGATTTTCGGAACCCAGAACTTAGCAATAGACTCGTCGTCAGGATCAGCAGTTGCTCGCTTTCAGGTCGCCGCTGGAAGAAGTCAGCAGTTCTGTTGGTCATGGGGCCGCGACTTCTTGTGTGCCTCGAAATTTCTAGATCTACCTTATGAGCACTGTTTACAAGAATGGGATCAGTGGCTGCATCACTGCAACCCAAGTGATCCATCTCGAGTCTGCCCTTCCAATCCGACTTTGCACAAAGGCCTTGTTCGAAGCGAAGTCATGCTTCGTTTGCTCACTCACTCGGGCACGGGCGCGATGATTCAATCCCCATGCACCCACCAGAACTGGGATCATCGATACTGCTGGATTCGACATTGTCCAAGTGCCCTCAATGCATGGATTCTAACGGGCCACCTTGAGGAAGCAGAAGACTTGTGGCGATGGATCAAAGACCGGCTATTATCAGTCTCTTCACCGGACCTCCTACCGGCCTACAACGTAGATGGCTCTTTTATTCCTGAGGAACGCGAGATTCATAGCCTCAGAGGACACGCCGGCGCTAGACCCGTTCGAATTGGCAACTCGATAAATGGACATCTGGCACTCGACACACTCGGGTCACTGCTCGAGTGTTGCCTCTTGGCTTATCGTCAGTTCGGAATTCCAAAAGAAAGCCCGATCTGGATGAAGATCGAGGAACTCGGCTTTAGTAGCGCTCAGCTCTGGAGGCGGCCTGATCACGGCTATTGGGACTCTCGATTTCGTCCAGAGCATTACCTGAGTTCAAAGTTAGCCTGCTGGAGAGGCCTAGAGAGCGCGATCAAACTGCTGACCCATCATCAAGGAAGTGCGCCAACGAGATGGTCTCATGAGGTGCAGCAGCTGAAACTCACCATTATTCGCGAGGGGTTCAACGCTTCAAGAAAAACCTACACCCAAGCCTTTGGCGAAACCGAAATAGACAGCTCTGCATTACTAATTGGTCTTTCTGGATTCCAGGCATGGGACTCCACAGAACTCGTCTCGACCCTAGTCATGGTTGAAAATGAACTAAAAGATGGAGCTTTTATCAAAAAAAATAAACCTCTCCATTCTTCACCAGACTTTGAAGGAGGACATCTTCTATCCACGTTATGGTGGGTCTCGTGCCTGTTTGAAATGGGTCGAAATAGCGAAGCTCAGGAAATACTCACAGAAATTTGCCGAATGTCCTCACCACACGGCATCCTCCCAGAAGGAATGAGTGCCAGCTCGGGCTCATTTTCAGGAGACTTCCCAAGCGCGCGCGTTCACTGCGCTTTTATTGATGCGGCACAACGCGCTCAGAAAGCCCAAGCAAGGCGACTGGCCACGAAAACGGCAGCTTAATGAAAATGTGATATAAGAGCCCTATGTTGCTTTCTGTTTTCTTGGTCGTATTTATCGACCTGATTGGATTCGGAATTGTGATTCCGATCCTCCCCTACTACGCGAGGGAATTTGGCGCTTCTGCCTTTAGC
>JAGWZD010000125.1 GCA_018968995.1 Bdellovibrionales bacterium | reverse complement strand
CATCGAATCCTTCCAATCCCTTGCACACGGAGTGGGCCACATAAATACTTTGTTGCTCAGGCCTTGTTGTTTGCTGTTCGGCCCTCTCTTCTTGAAGTCCTGAGCCGTTGGCGTAGGCCACAAATTCTTTCTCGCCATCGTTGTTAATGATGGCCGTGGTTTGCTGTTTGCTCCAAGCGATTTGTTGTATCCCCCTTCGCTTGCCGTTGGCGTGGGCAAGTAAGAACCACCTCTCTCGCTTGTGCAAGGCTCCAACTGAGGCGGCCGAAAGAGTTGTCCATCGACAGTCATACCCGATCTTGGCCAATTCTTTGACCACTCTTTCCCCTCCACGGGTTCGGATGGCAGGGACATTTTCCAAGAAAATAAATCTGGGGTTACATTCTTTGGCAAGTCTGACGATCTCGAAGAAAAGACCGCTTCGCTCTCCTGCCAAGCCTTTTCCAAGTCCTGCAACGCTGATGTCCTGACAAGGGAATCCTCCGAAGATGATGTCGATTCGTGGGAGCATCTCGGCTCGCAGTGTTGTGACATCATCCCAGATTGGAGCTCTGTCAATATCGCCTGATTGCATCCGTGACAGTAATACGCCCTGTGCATAGGGTTCTCGCTCACAGTAGGCGACAGTTCGCACCCAGGGTTCAAGGGCAATTCCGATTCCACCAATTCCCGAAAATAGATCCAAGCCATTCATTAGTCCTCCTTATCCAAAAAGTACAACAAGTAGATAAAACGGCAAAAACATCCCCGTCAACACTAACAATAGTTCGACAACAACAATCAGCTTTTTCATTAGTCCCCCCGTCAGGTTTAGCGTTTCATTACATATTTTAATGCGTCAAATATCACAGCCCCGAGCAGCCCGCCAAATACGAGCGCACCGCCCAGTACCATCATAAAACCAATTTCAAACAATAAATCTGAGAATGTCATATAGTCCTCTCATGGCAGCTCCCCCAGGAATCGAACCTGGCTCTCGCACGGTCTCTGTTCGTGCCACTCTGCCACTGAGTTAGGGAGCTTGGGTTAGTATCACTTGCCAAGCTTCTTCCTGGCAATCGCTTTCATTTGCTTAAGTGTTTTTGGCTTTTTGCGCTCTGGAATATTCTTCGGAGTTTCTGCATTCCACTCGTCGAATGTCTTCTGGGTGATCTCACCCTTCTTCACCATAGCTGCAAATTTCCTACGCTGCGCTTCTGATTTAAACGGCATACTCGCCTCCCTATTCGTTCATCTTACACAAGCGACAAGCACTTGCATAGACATACTCCCCCACCATGTACGGCACTGACTTGTTAGGCACTGTTTCGTCTACTTCGTCGAATCCGACAATGTGCATCATTTGCCGTGCAAAATAGCCGCACAGTTCGGGCATGGTCACAGTGTCAAAGTAGTCCTCATAGGTACTGATGACATTCGCCACCACCGCTCCGGTGGATTTCTTATCAAGCCACTTCTTAAACCACCCGCGCTTTATGACCGTCCAGGTAAACCGATACTGCTGGCGGTTGAACATCTGAGACACCACCTCTACATTCAGAAGGCTCGGGGGGTTTACCATGTCGCCGAAACGACGGGAGATAAACCATGCCTCGAACTCAAACGAATTTAGGATGTGCTCAGTAAGCTCGACTGCTCGAAGCTGTTTGGGGTTCAGCTTTGCGTTGGTAAGAAACTTCATCTCAGCCGTCCTTCGTAACGCTTAGGGTTCGCGAAGTATTTCTCCACCGCGCTCACGGCCTCGCCCTGGGTCTTAAAGCAGCCAAGGTAAATGCGCTTATAGCTCACGTTGATGCGAGCAATATAGCGGTAGACCTTTCCCTCGCGTTTGATGGCAAATACATATCTTGGTTTTCTCTTGTTCACGTTCATAGTTCGTCTCCTAGTACTTCAGTAATTAGTTCTGGCCCATATCCCATTTCGATCAGTTTCTGCCTAATCTGTGCATACGCCGGGGCCTTAGCGTAGCAGCACTTTCCACTGATTTTCAACTGCTCTTTAAGCAGATACCGAAGCTCGCTGTTCTCCTCGCGGAGTTTGTCAATCTCCTGAATCATCGTCATCATCATAGTCTCCGTCATTCTGCTCATCCCAGAAGCTCTGCACATTTGAGCTTTTGCACTTGGGACAAGCAAGCATATATCCGTTGTTAAAAGCAGTGTGCCCGCAGTCGTAGCAGAAGTGTTCCATGCAAGCCATTAGTCCTCCTTTGTCATTACTTCTGGGCACTTTTTACAGATCCGTTCAATGTCTAACTCGGTTGGAAAATGTTTAAGACATCTTCTTGCCTCTTGCCTCGTTGACAACGGGACTCGGGGGGTTTTCTTCGGATCAAGCAGCGATAGAAGAAATTCTTTTGTGTTTTCCAAAGCCCAGAAACGCTCTATTGGCAGAGTCATGTGCTATCGCCTTTCAATGCTTCGCGGGCTCGATCCTCAAAATCGTCTACTTCTCCGGGCCAGCATCCTTTTTGCGCTTTGATTTCTGGCATCATTTCATTCAGGCCAAACTCCAACGCCTCCCGATAACGGGCGTTTTCGGCTCGGAGTAAATCTAGCTCTTTTTGCATATCCGATGTCTTATCAGACAGCGAACGCTCCCAAAGCTCATCCAAGTGTTTTTTGTAAAACTCGTAGTACTCCATATAGTCGCTCATTTCTTCCCCCCAGAACAGGTACAGATAAAAACGAGGCAGCCAAAGTCATGTGTTGTCTCTGTCATAAATCCTCCTATACGGAGAAGTTATGCGTCGTATTTGGTAAAGTCAAAATCTTTTTTTGACTCTGCGGAGATTTTCTTTTTCTTCTTCTTTTTCTCCTCCGGCCACTGCATATCGACCACAAGCTGAATGCCCTCGTCGTCCACTACATAGACAAACTCGTCAGTAAGAGCGTCGTCCTCGACAAACTCCACCGTCCGCTTGATCGGAATGTCACCAAAAGACCTGAGCTCTGATACGAACTTCTTCCGACTCTTTAAGAGAAGCTTAATGCACCTCGGACTACTCACAATATATGTGGTGTCCTTATCATCATACGGCCATTCCTGAATCATCGCTTCCCCCAGTCGTTGTGAAATAAAATGTAAAACAGCGCCTCTTCCAACTGATATATGGCCCGGTGGCTTATCTCAATCCCCCGCTCCTCGCAGATCGCATGAAGCAACTCATGAATTAGGCTTTTAAATTCCTGCTTATCACTCTGCCCTATTTTCAGGGCGATCTGCCTCACATCGAACCGACATTCTCCAAGTGTGTCTGGAGCGGTAAATTCGTCCACCCATACCACCTCGTACACCGTCTTGTTCTTGACTTTAATACGCGGGGGTATTTTGGGCAGCTTCATTTTTTCACAGACTTCTTCGCCACACAATTCCACTTAGCGCGACTTAGACGAAGCGGGCTGTTCGGATCCTTCGCGGCCTTCGGGTGCTTTAGCATCTGCCCCCAGGATCTAGCGCAATAAGAGTCCCCACGGCTTGTTCCTGGAGCAATCGAATACCCCTTCGCCCCGTACCTGACCGTACGCTCCCGCCCCGTATCTGGATCGGTAATCGTCTTACTAAACTTCTTCTCCGCCATCACTCCCCCTAACTAATGAGCAGTCTGATCAGCAGGATCTCCCCTAGCTTCATCGCAGCTCCAAAGATCATCCCGCAAACAATCAACTCTACCTTGCCTACCTCAATCTTCACCTTCTGTGCTTCCATAGGTTCCCCCTACTATAAGTCTAAAGGCTCGGTGGTTTTTGCCCACTACTTTTTCTTCTTAGTCTGCTCCAACACTTCCATAAAGCCAAGCAGACACAGCATCTCCAGGTGCGCTTCGATCCTAGACTGCATATAGAAATCAGCCTTCAGGTTCTCCTGCTCCGCATCAATTCGCTCCAACTTCTCCATGTACGCCTTAATCCGTTCTTCAATCACAGCTCGCTAGCCTCCATATTCTCACACTAAATCCCCCCTCAACATCTTCCCTCACAGGACTCACCGAAGTGCAGTACCCTTCCTCCGGCCAATCCCGAAGATACCGCGCTGCGGCTTGCTCAACCACCTCGCGAGTCGCCCCAGTAATATATGCCGTAACAGACGATCCACCAATCAGTTCTTTGAACTCAGTCATAATCAAAATGTACGCTAGAATACGGGGAGTAGAAAGAAAAAACGGAGAGGAAGATCCCTCTTCCCCTCCGCCTGACATTCAGAGGACTAATCTGAAGCAGCGAACGCTGCACCTCCAATGTAAAAATTTAATTGCCTTTGCACAACTATTTTCTGTACGCTGATTAAGAATTACAAGGGACGGAGAGGACTATCACCACATGACACTGAAAAATTACATCGTACCTTCACTCAATTCGCCTTTATCCAAAGGCCATATCCAAGCATCAGACCTGCTATCCAAGATCCAAAACTACAGCGGCCCGGAGGCTTACTACTGCCTCTTTGACCTCGAACCCCGCGACTCCTTCCAAGGCTACCGGGGCTTCCACACCCCAGCCCTTGGCTATTACGTCCTCGACTTCGACAGCTCGGAGGATTTGAACCTGGCCCGTGCCGACTGCCTCGCCGCTATCGCAGCCCTGAACTTAGAACAGGACACCTTTAAGGTGTACTTCTCAGGCTCCAAAGGCTTCCACCTTTACATCCGCTCCGAGTTCTTCCCCATCACTCCAAGCGAGACCACCGCTAAAGACTTCGAGCGCCTCATCGTACAATTCGCCGCCTCTAACAACATCTCCACCCTGGACGATTCGATCTATTCCGCTAACCACAAGTTCCGCCTCCCCAACTCAAAACACCCAAAAACAGGCCTATACAAAGTAGAACTGACCAAAGAGCAACTAGAGACGCTCTCCATCGACGAGATCAAAAATTTAGCCAAGTCACCATGTGGGGTGAGTCTGTCCGAGTATGTTACTCCGAGCACTAAGTACGCTCGGGGTAACATCTCGGTTAATACAGTCGGATCGGTGGGTCTATCCTTAGCCTCCTACGGCATGGACCTCAACCCCGAACCAAACACCTTCGCCACCTTCAAGGGAAAGCCCTGCATCACCGCAATGGAAACAGGCAAGCACAAAGAAGGAATGCGCCATGAAGTAGCTCTCGCCCTCATCTCCGAGTACTTCCACCGAGGCGAGCCGCAAGAGACCACCGAAGCGATTCTTAAAAGTTTCTGCGAAACCAATCAGATCCTCCACCGCTACGAAACAGACTACCTTCGCGCTATCAAAGACGCATACTCCGGCAAAGCAGCCTACACCTTCGGCTGCTACTCCAAGATCAAACAAAAGTTTTGCTCCGGGACCTGTAAGCTGTATACTAGCCTCAACCCAAGCAAGCGCGCCGTAGTCTCAGACGCACCTACAAGTTTACCGTCCGCACCACACACACTGCCCCCTGAGTCAACCATGACGGAAGGCTCGGGGGGTTCTCCAATTTTCCCAGATACCGCAAAAAAAGGGCCACTCGCCACCATCGGAAACATCAAAGCCCTGCTCGATTTCTACAACATCCAAGTCGGCTACAACCTCATCAAAAAAGACATCGAAATCCGCATCCCCGAGCTAGAACTACTAAAAGACAACGCAAAGTCCAACGCCCTGATCCACATAGTCTCGCTTGCCAATAGCCACCGACTCCCAAGAGGCGGTGTCGAAGAATTTGTCGAATACATAGCCTCCGAAAACCCCTTCAACCCTGCGGTTCGGTGGATTACAAGCCAGCCCTGGGACGGAGTCAGTCGGCTTGGAGCGTTCTACAACACCATCACCGGAGCAAAAGACTCTATTAAAGAGAGCAAGCAACTCAAAGAAACGCTCATGCGGAAGTGGATGCTCTCCGCTGTAGCCTCGGCGTTCTCCCCTAACGGCTCGGCGGGTTCAGGCATCTTAGTTCTACAAGGCGCTCAATACATGGGCAAAACCAAGTGGTTCAAAGAGCTCGTCCCTGCTGAACTCGAAATCACCAAGGACGGCATGATGCTTGACCCCAAAGACAAAGATAGCGTCTACCAATGCGTCACCAACTGGCTCGTCGAGCTCGGAGAAGTAGATGCCACCTTCAGGAAGGCAGACATAGCCCACCTAAAAGCCTTCCTCACCAAGGATACGGATGTCCTGCGGCTTGCCTATAGCCGTAAAACCTCCGAGTTCGCCCGTAGAACCGTTTTCTTCGCTTCCGTGAACCAGGAGGACTACCTC
>JAGWZD010000124.1 GCA_018968995.1 Bdellovibrionales bacterium | reverse complement strand
CCAACAAGCGAAGTGAGAAAGTGCTCTGGAACGTGGCTTGGTTCATGCTGGTGGCTCAGTGGATTGACGTCCTTTGGCTGGTTCAGCCTGAGTTTTACGAGGGGCCCAAGGTGACCTGGGTAGAGCTGGGTTGTTTGGTGGGGTTTGTGGGGCTTTTCGGACTATCGATCACACGGTTTTTGACCAAGAATTCAGTCGTGGCGATCGGCGATCCAAGGCTTCCAGAGTCCGTTCACCATCATCATCAGTAAACTTTTTTGGGGCTGCCTAGCGAAAGTGAGCGATGACATAAACGCTCCAGAGATCCATTGCAGCGCCAAAAACGTAGAAGATGAGGCTGAAGTTGATCCAAAGAAAAAACGGAAGCCAGTGCTGTGTCGCCGCTGAGGTTGGGCCGTGCGTGTCGGCAATGGTGGCTTGGAGGTATTTTCGCAGCTCCCAAAGGACCTTCGCGCCCGTTAAGATTGAAATCGCGAAGTAGACCCACCCTGTTCCTAGAAAGATCGGAGCAGCTAATCCCAGGGCCACATAAGACAGGCTCCATAAGGTCGTGTGAAATCGGGTGGGCGCTACTCCTCGCGCCACAGGGAGCGTTGGAATACCCCCAGCCGAGTAGTCTTCTCGAAAGCGAATGGCAAGCGACCAGAAGTGCGGCATCTGCCAATAAAAAAGAACGAAGAAGAGGAACAGCCCGCCTCGAGTCCAGATCTCTCCTGAGGCTGCGGCGTACCCCATGAGGATCGGGAGTGCTCCTGGAATTGCTCCTGGAATTGCAGCAAATGCCCAGCGGCGCTTCCACCATAGAGTATACAGAAAATTGTACGAAATTAAGGCCGCTACCCCGAGCCAAAAGAGCGAGCTCACTTCAAGTAGGGCGAGTGCGACTAGTCCGCTCACAATCGTGACAAAACAGAACACCAAAGCATGTCCAAGAGAGATTCTCCCGCTAGGTAGCGGACGCTTGGCTGTTCGTGGCATGAGGGCGTCGAGCTTTCTTTCCTGAACTTGATTCAGCGCAGAGGAGCCCGCGGCCAAAAAAAATACTCCGAATAGCGTTTGTGCAAGATTTGTCCAATCCAAGGAGCGTTCAAAGGGGTGTCCGCAAAGGTAGCCCCCAAGAACGCTGATCAAGACCAGCGCTACAATGCCGCTTTTGGCGAGCTCTCGGTAAATGAGCAGGGTATTTCTCATGATGGTTCACTGCAATTAACAAATGTCTGGTAAAAAGGGTCCATGAAAATTCTCATTTCCGGGGCAACGGGATTTGTGGGGCAGGAACTGGGGCTGTATCTCGCCCGGCAGGGGCACGTTCTTCATGTGTTGACTCGTGACCCTAAAAGGCACCAGGGGATGCTGCCATTTCCGGCAAAGCTTTTTGCCTGGAACCCAGATCAAGAAGTACCCCCTGCAGAAGCCTTTGATGGGGTCGAGGCGGTTCTTCATCTCGCAGGCGAGAGTATTGCCTCTGGCCGCTGGAATCCCAGCCGCAAGAAGGCAATTCTGGATTCGCGTGTTTTGGGGACTAAACACCTAGTCCAGGCCATTGGTCAGTTTGGCACCCAAGTCAGAACGTTTGTCTCGGCGTCGGCAGTGGGTATTTATGGCGATCGCGGCGAGGAGTCACTGGATGAGAACTCGACGTTGGCCGCAGGAAACAGCGACCTCTCAGCCCCAGCCGTTGAGTTTCTTGCGGGGGTTTGTCGCGAGTGGGAAGCGGCTGCTACCGAGGGGCTCCCAGCGCGAGTTCGCGGGGTCCGTGTACGAGTGGGTATTGTTCTGGGTTGGGACGGAGGGGCTCTTGGCGAGATGCTCCCGGTCTTTAAGTGGGGAGTGGGTGGCGTTTTAGGTTCGGGGCGCCAGTGGATGAGCTGGATTCACATCCAAGACCTGGTTCGTATTTTCGAGTTTGCCCTTCAAGAGCAGTCGTTATCAGGTCCGGTGAATGGAGTGGGTCCTGAGCCGGTCTCAAATGCTCAGTTCACTCAAGCTTTGGCTCAAGCAGTCAAGAAGCCTGCGCTGTTTTGTGTGCCGAAACTCGCTCTTCGTGCCGTGGTGGGAGGAGCCGCCCAGGCGGTGCTTTCCAGTCAGAAAGTCTTACCTCGTCGCCTATTGGATCTTGGATTCACTTTTGAGTTCCCGAAATTGGAGTCAGCACTGGGGGCATTAATTCCTGAATCATCAGACGAGCTTTTGATCCGCAGACAATGGATTTCTGCGCCCCTCGACCGCGTTTTCGGGTTTTTCTCGTCGGCTCACAATCTGGAGCGAATCACTCCTCCGTGGTTGAATTTCCAGATCCTGACTCCCCAGGAGCAAAAGATCGAGCAGGGGGCCTTGCTCGACTACCGATTGAAGATTCACGGGGTTCCTATTCGCTGGCGGACTTTGATTGAGTCCTGGGAGCATGGAAGATCCTTTGTGGATACCCAGTTGAAGGGTCCTTACGCCAAATGGCACCACACCCACCGGTTTGAAGCCCTTCAAGGGGGAGTTTTCATGGAAGATCGGGTGCTTTATCGGGTTCCATTCTCGGTCCTGGGTAAGGCGGTGGGAGGGGCGTGGGTTGAGCGCGATGTCGGGCGGATTTTTGATTATCGGAAGAAAGTCATTCGCGAAATCTTTGATCAATGATAGCCCTAGCTTAAACCATGTTCTTGCTGCGCGTAATAGCCGTCTCCATCGGGACGGTTTGGATGGCTGGCACCCTAGCTTGGGCATCTCCGTCGGAGGATGCTCCCTCCAGTAGCATTCCCTCTGCGCTGCAGGGTGTCGGAATTACCGAAAAGCTGGGAAATCAAATCCCGCTCGATCGACTGAAGTTTAAAAACGAGCAAGGCCAAGAGGTCTTGCTGAGTTCGTACTTTTCTCAGGGTAAGCCCGTTGTGGTGGCGATGGTGTACTACGAGTGCCCGAGCCTTTGTAACTTCCTGTTAAATGGCCTGACGGACACCTTGAAGGCTTTCGAGTGGGTTCCCGGGAAGCAGTTTCAAGTGCTGGCCGTAAGTATCAATCCGACGGAAACGCCGGAGTTAGCTCAAAAAAAGAAGGCCAGTTATATCGCCAGTTACGGTAAGCCCGAGGCGACCCAGGGCTGGCATTTTCTGACCGGGGCTGAAAGCCAGATCCAAATTCTTGCGCAGGAGTTGGGCTTTGGTTTTAAGTATGACGAAAAGGAAAAACAGTACGCCCATGGCGCAGCACTGTTTGTGCTCACCCCAGAGGGTAAGCTCTCCAGGATCCTCTATGGCATTGAATTTAAGCCCAGAGATTTTCGTCTAGCTCTTGTCGAAGCGGCTAGTGGAACGATAGGTTCTGTAGTCGACCGCTTTCTTCTTTTTTGTTATCGTTACGACGCAACCCTAAGAACCTACTCTGTTTACCTGTTTAACGTCATGCGGGTTGCTGGCGCGGTAACCGCTTTGGCATTGATTGTGGTTTTTGGTTGGGTTTGGCGGCGTCAGTGGAGAGCACAAGCGTAAATAGAGTGGGGTTTGGAGAGGTAGACCATGAGGAATAAGTTCACGAAAAGTTGGGCCCTAGGTGCGCTGGTAGTCCTGTTCGCGACTGTGGCGCTGGTGTCTCCTGCAGTGGCAAATACGCCAGGACTTCCGATTCAAGGAACCGACATCGCGACCAAATGGGACGCCCTGTACAACTTTCTGGTCGCTCTCAGCGTGTTTTTCTTCGTGCTCGTGGTCGGAGCCATGCTCTTTTTTGTTTTCAAGTACCGCGCAAAACCGGGTGTGAAGACCAAGTACATCGCGGATCATCATTTGCTGGAAGGTGTTTGGACCTTTGTTCCATTTGTACTCCTTATGGTCATCTTTGTTTGGGGGTACGCACTTTATAATAAAATGGTGACGGCCCCTTCAAATGCGATGGAGATTCAGGTCACAGGCAAACAGTGGCTATGGCAATTTCAATATGATGACGGTCGAACCACCATTGGAGAAATCTACGTTCCAGTGAATCAACCGGTGCGGCTGAAGATGTCCTCAACGGATGTACTTCATAGCTTTTTTATTCCGAACTTTCGGGTGAAGCAGGACGTGGTCCCCGGGATGTACTCGAGCGTCTGGTTTGAGGCGACGGTGACAGGCCAGCATCAAGTTTTCTGCACCGAGTACTGCGGAGGCAATCACTCCGGAATGCTGGCTAAACTAATCGTTTTAAGCCCCGAAGACTGGGAAAACTGGAAGCGCGGTAAGAAGCTACTGGCTTCGAACGAACCAGAAAAAATTACAACGACCTCGGCGGCGACCGAACGTGCTCAAGCGCCTCTGTTGACCCTAGTGGAGCAGGGGAAGGCCCATTTCAACTCCAAAGGGTGTGTGGCTTGTCACTCTCCCGATGGATCAGCCAAGGGCAACTTGGGCCCAGCTTTGAAGGGTATCTATGGAGCTCAAGTGGAGCTCATCTCGGGTAGCAAGGTGATGGTGGATGAGAACTACCTTCGCGAGTCGATCGAGAATCCGGTGGCAAAAATTGTAAAAGGGTACAACCCAGTGATGCCGACCTTCAAAGGTCAGGTTTCTGAGCTGGAAATGAATGCGCTGATCGCCTTCATCAAGTCTCTCAAGTAAGGAGCAAAAACATGGCTCACACAGCAACCGCTCATGGCGAGAACTATTTGAATCACTCTAAAGGGCTTTGGTCTTGGCTAAAGACCTTGGACCATAAACGGATTGGTCTGATGTACCTCTACACGGTGCTCAGCTATTTTCTGCTGGGCGGTCTATTTGCTCTAGCGATCCGAATGAAGCTGATGTTTCCAGGTCAGACCTTCATGGACCTGAATACCTACAATAAGTTTTTCACGTTTCACGGCGCCATCATGGTTTTCATGGTGATTATCCCCGCAATCCCTGCTGCCTTAGGGAATTTCGTTCTTCCGATGATGTTAGGAGCTAAAGATGTCGCGTTTCCGCGGTTGAATTTGGCTTCGTACTATATCTATGTGTTGGGTGCTTTAATCGCCAGCTCGGCTCTCTTTTTAGGAGGAGCAGACACAGGCTGGACGTTTTATACGCCCTATTCCATTCGCACCAGTGGAGCTGTGATCGCAGTTCTTTTCGGAGCGTTTGTGATGGGTTTCTCGTCGATTCTGACGGGACTAAACTTTATTGTCACCATTCATAAACTTCGAGCTCCAGGCCTAACCTGGGCGCGTCTACCACTCTTTATTTGGGCATCCTACGCGACAAGCATTATTCAGATTTTGGCGACACCGGTGCTTGCCATCACCTTGCTTCTTCTGGTTTTCGAGCGCCTCTTTCATGTGGGAATTTTTGACCCGAAGTTGGGTGGCGATCCCGTTTTGTTCCAGCATTTCTTCTGGTTCTATTCGCATCCGGCAGTGTACATCATGATTTTGCCGCCCATGGGTGTGATCTCTGAAGTGATTCCGGTGTTTAGCAGAAAGCCGATCTTTGGTTACAAGGCCATCGCTTATTCCTCCTTCGGCATTGCACTCATCGCGTTTATCGTTTGGGGGCATCATTTGTTTGTCTCGGGGCAAGGAGAGCTGGCGAATTTCGTATTCTCTCTTTTGACGATGCTGGTGGCGGTGCCCACGGGCGTGAAAGTGTTTAGCTGGGTGGGCACGATGTACAAAGGCTCGATCCGTCTCAACGCTCCCATGCTATATGCATTAGGGTTTTTGCAACTCTTTACCATCGGTGGTTTGACGGGTGTTTTCTTGGCCACTTTGGCGATTGATGTGCACCTGACAGATACTTATTTTGTGATCGCGCACTTTCATTACGTGATGGTGGGTGGCGCACTGATGGGTCTTTTGGCTGGAATGCATTACTGGTTCCCCAAAATGACCGGAAGAATGTACTTAGAAAAAGGGGCGGGCCGTGCATTCTGGATGATCCTTATTGGATTCAACATCACCTTTTTCCCGCAGTTCATTGCTGGAGCGCAGGGAATGCCTCGACGTTATGCCGACTACCTGCCTGAGTTTGCGACCATGAACCTCATTTCAACGGTAGGGTCTTGGTTCCTAGCGATTGGGTTTTTCTGGGCAGGAATTAATCTGCTGCGTTCGTTGAAGCTCGGTGAGAAGGCTGGGGATAATCCATGGCATGCTCTCACGCTGGAGTGGCAGTCGCCGTCGCCTCCTCCTCACGATAATTTCGTGGTTCAACCTATCGTGAAGACTTGGCCGTACGACTATAAACCCGAGGCGGGGCTGACCCCGATTCGGGATTGGAGCTAAGGTTTTCTAGGCAGACGAAGAGGGAAACAAAATGTCATCGACTCATGTAACCAACGACGGTCATCAGCACGCGCATCACT
>JAGWZD010000123.1 GCA_018968995.1 Bdellovibrionales bacterium | reverse complement strand
ACCATATCCCTCTGTGAGAGAGTCCCCGAGCGCTAAAATTTTCAAGGGTCGCTTGGGCAATGCGACAGGATTCGCAATGGACCAGTGAATCGCTAAAAATGCGCCAAACTGAATGAAGCACGAAAGTAAAATCAAATTCACAAGTTTTTGTCGGCGAAATCGCGGCATAGTTTGAGAAGAGCATATCAGGGCTTGATCTAGACAGCGAGTGGGGCGAGCATACCTGTATGAATAAAATGGTGTCTGTTTGGATGGTGTTTTTGAGCTTAAGCGGTGCGGCGTACGCTGCAGAAGGAGCGCCTGTGCAACCGGCACTGAGTGTTGAGGAGTTCTTTAATGGCTTAAATAAAGACACTATGGACTTGGTCGATCGCTTTTACGCGGTGGATACCCATTTTCTGGATCCCGTGGTGGATCTTCGCGGGCGAGAAGCGGTAAGAAAGTACTACGAGAATCTCTATCGAAATGTGGAGTCCATTCGATTTGAATTTTCCGGAATGGTTCAGCAGGGAGATGACCAGGTGGCTTTTTGGACCATGGTTCTGCGCGCTAAGGGATTAAATGGCGGCAAGGAGGTGCGAGTCATTGGGAATTCGCATTTTCGATTTGAGCCGTCGACGCGTTTAGCAGTTTATCATCGGGACTATTTCGATATGGGCGAGTTTATCTATGAGCGCTTACCGGTTCTGGGCGGTCTCATCAGGTATATTAAGAGCCGATTTTCCCAGTCCAATTAAGATCACGCGATACAGAAAGCCTAGTTTGATGGAACGTCAATCTGGTCGGGGAGATTGGCACCTTGTTCGCGGTAACTTGGACCTACTTTTTCAATAACACCACCGCCTAAGCACTCTTCTCCTTGGTAAAAAACAACAGATTGACCCGGCGTGAGTGCTCTTTGCGGGATATGAAATCGAGCTCGGATTTTGCCGTGATCGTCGAACGAGATGCTGCAGGGTTGTTCAGGTTGACGATACCGTGCTTTGGCGGTGCATTCGAGAGTCGAGCCGGCAGTAACGGGGGCTTCGCCCTGCACCCAGGATAGCTCTCCTGCCCAAAGCTCATCTGCGTAGAGAGCTGGATTCATCACCCCTCGTTCTACGTACAAAATGTTGTGTAGAGCGTCCTTCGCGACGACAAACCAGGCTTCGCCTTCTCCCCCTAAGCCAAGTCCTTTGCGCTGACCGAGTGTGTAGTACGAGACGCCTTGGTGTGAGCCTACCTGCTCGCCTGAAAGAGTTCGAATCTCACCTTTCTTCGCGGGTACGTACTGTGAAAGGAATTTTCGAAAATTCCTCTCGCCGATGAAACAGATTCCAGTGCTATCTTTTTTCTGAGCGGTCGGAATTCCATGGGTTTCGGCTAAGGTACGAAGTTCTGGTTTTGTAAGGTGACCCACTGGGAAAAGAACCTTGTGAAGAATCGAATTCTGTATGGTGTATACAAAATAGGTTTGATCCTTATTTTGGTCGATTGCTTTCAGAAGCCGGGGAGCGCCGTCTCTACTTTCGATCCGACAGTAGTGTCCGGTTGCTAAGTAGTCGGCACCCATCTCCATGGCTTTCTTAAAAAACAGGTTAAATTTGATCTCTCGGTTACAGAGGATATCCGGGTTTGGGGTGTATCCAGCCTGGTAAGCACGCAGGAATTCAGAGAAAACGTGGTCCCAGTACTCTTTTACGAATTCAATAGAGTAGTATGGAATCTCCAGCTTCTCACAGACACGGGCTACGTCTTCATAATCTTGGGTGGCGGTGCAGATCCCGCTTTCATCCTTCTCTTCCCAATTTTTCATGAAAAGACCGATGACTCGGTAGCCCTGCTGTTTCAGAAGCAAGGCGGCCACCGAGGAGTCGACCCCTCCAGACATTCCCAAAACCACCGTTTTCATTGTTTATTCTTGTAGCGCAGAATCACCAGAATGGCATCGACAAGTGATTGCGATTCAAATCAACGGAAACAATCAGGTACTAAGATTCTGTGGATCTGAGTCGTTGAGGCAAGTTTTGAGTTTCACCTGCGGGTTCGTTGACCTAGATTCAGATTCATCATGGTTTACGCGTTGAAGGTTTTTGCTGAAGCGATTCTTTCTCTGCGGCCAAACTCGCTCGAAAGACCCATTCAGATTCGGTATTGGGGCTCAAGTTGGGCGGAGGCGGCTTTGCCTGCTTTCTCACGATTGGGATGGCAAGCATCTACTCAGGAGCCTGGGGCGCGCTTGGAGTTTTTTTCGTTACCGCGTGAGTCGCAGGATGGGGTGTTCATCGAAGAATTACCGCTCGGGTTTTCTGCTGAGAGGGTCCAACGGCTTTTTGCGGCGAGCTTTCAGGGGCTTCGGCCCAAAGGGATACTTTTCGTGGGTTTTCGAGACCATTCACCTGTGGCTCTATTGACTTGGCTGAGACAGTCAGGTTTTGAGTCTCTGCAGCAGGGGCAATCCGATGAGTTACAAGGAATTCTAGCCCAGCGTATCGCCTGAAGGGTTTAGAAGTTCTCGAAATCGATAAGCTTCTTCATTTCTCATCGAGTGAGCAAACAAAACAGCACGGGGTCTCGCCTTAGTAACCACTCTTTTCAAAGCAAGCAGCTGCTCTGTTCCATAGTAGCGAATCCAGCGTGATGGATGCCAACCGTGCAGTTTAAAGACTCCACCAATTCTAGCCTTTGCTCTAGGCATGTACCAAAGAGGGTCAGTCACAAGCTGGCTTGGAGCGGTCGAGAGTTTGTTACGACCTTCATCGATCCAGATTTCTTTTTCCGATTCAGCAATCCATCTCAGAGAATTTTCAGGCGTTAAGCGGGTGGAATTGAGTCGCAGAATCATGAATTGAGCATTGATGGACTCAGCGACCTCCTCAGTAATCGCGATGCGCTCCAAAGTAATCTCGGGGTTTGAAAAGAGAAAACTTGACGGTAATCCCAGGGCGACTTGATGACCAGATGAAATGATTCTGCGCCGAATCTGAGTTCTTTTTCGCATTGAGATATCCAACACATCAAGAATATCCCACTCACTGAGATCGATTTTGAAGATTTCCTTAGATTGAAGCAGAAAGTCTTGCGCCGTCCATCCACGCGGTTTCGTAATGCCGATTTTCATTATACCGAAGGAGTGAAGCAGGCTCGCATTCCCGAGAGCACTTCAGGAGAAAATTTAGAGCTCATTTCTTGAGAGAGACTTGCAGTGATCTCTTGGAGACTAAGGTTCGGTTGTCGTATAAGAGCGTGAGAGCACTCTTCGGCGAGACCAATAATCTCAGCCATTCTCGGGACGAAAACGGGATTTCTCTTCCCCTGACGGAGAATACCACTGCCGTCGTAGCGCCAGTGATGGTGCTGGACCGCTTGAATCACAATCGCTGGCGCCCCGAGTCTCTCCTCTAGGAATCGCGCACTGTCGTCTGGATGTGTCAGGAATTTCTCCAGTGTTTTTCCCACCAAGCCCTCGGGTTTTTCCTGCTCAGGTATTCGCTCAAAATCTAAGAGAGAGATGTCATGAAAAAGCGCCGCAGACCCTAAGGCGAGAAGGTTCTCTTCTGAGGTGAACTGAAGCGGGCGGCCAATCAGAATAGAAATCAGAAACACCGATAGCGAGTGATCTAAAAACAGGCTGCGTCGAAGCCAACGCTGTAACTGGTTTGAGTCCTGCTCTATTTTTCGCTCTGCAAGCGCTCGTCCGAAAAAATACAAGAGCTCGTGGCACTTTTCCCAAACATTAGAATCAATTTGTTCGAGAGATCTCTGGTCAGACATCAGTCCCGAAATAGCCCTGAGGGAATGAGCGATTTGGATTTCGGACCAAGCGCTATCTCCAGAGCTTAGACTTTCGGGTATCGTCTCTTGAAAAAGTCGTATGGCGGTTAGGCTGCGCTCATAGGCTTCACGAGCGATGTAAAGGTGGGTCACTCCACGCTCGCGATACTTTAAAATTCGGCCCCAGGGTTGGGCTTCACGTGCATCCAAAAGCCGAATAAATTTTCCTGAAGAGAGCTTGAGATGCAGATCAAACAGTAGAGACTCGCAGTCTTGGAAGTCGGATAGTGGAATTCCGACAAATGGACCTTCATGAATAAGAGGTTCGCGGGAGTTTCTACCGGCGGACTCAAGGCGAGTCTTTGACTGAAGAAAGCTGGGAAGTTCTTCAATCTTAATGGATCGACCCAGACCCAGTCGTTGTTTAATCAAAGGGTCATCTATCGTCGCTAGATCCTGAGAATGTTGAGCGGCAAGGGTATGGATCGGGGTTCCGGGTCGAAGTTGACGGCAGCGGGATACCAAACAGCTAAAATCCTCATCCCAGCTGTCCGGTGAAAGAATCAGTCCGCGAATAGGCAGTCTTTGGTCTTCGATCCACCGAAGGGCCGTTCGTCCTGATGGGGTGCGAAGACAGTTCGCAAGTTCCGGTGCTGGCGATGGTGATGAATCTGTAAGGACAATCCAGCGAGACATTTTATCAGTGTACTCGCATTGTTGCATCGCTCTAGAGGGCAGAATTTGCCCAGCGTGTGAAAAGGAGTTAAAAAGGGCCCATGAACTCGTTATCGAAGACTCTAAAGTTCCAGGCATTGGGGTTTGGCGCCAAAGCGCTTGTTTACGGGAAAGCCGCTCATTATTTCGCTCAATTAAGGACCCTTCAGGGTCTGACTCATTTGTTTTTCTCGAAGGAGTTTCCGACGCGTGTTCGTGACCCAGAGCTGCAGAAAACAATTCATCGCGCCTTATTGGATCTTTTGAATCACGACGCGAATCAGTTCGCGTCGGGTGTCTATCCCTTTTCTATGCTGAGGCCTGGAAGCCCGGTGAAGCATTGGATGCGGTTGGGTCGCCTACTGGGTGATGGACTTCGAATACAGAGGCAAAAAAAGAAGGGTAAGACAGCGGAGTTCTCTGAAGAGGCTCAGGACTTTGTTCATGACGTTCCTAGATACTATCGTCGTAACTTTCATTTTCAAAAAGACGGGTATCTTTCACCCGAGTCGGCGGATTTGTACGAACATCAAGTGGAGATTCTTTTTGGAGGTGCTGCCGATGCCATGCGACGCATGGTTTTTGAGCCTTTGGCGGAGCGCTGGGGAGGGAGCGATGGAAGAGGGCTTCGTATTCTAGAGGTCGGTGCTGGTACCGGCCGAACCAGCGTCATGCTCCGAGAGCTTTTTCCGAAGGCCCATCTGACGGTGACTGAGCTTAGCGATCCGTATCTGAAGCGAGCACGTCGGCAGCTCGATGAGTCGGAGAGGGTCGATTTCGTTCAATGCGCTGGCGAGGCTTTACCTTTTCACTCTAAGCATTTTGATGCAGTTGTTTCTGTGTTCCTTTTTCACGAACTTCCTACAGAGGTGCGTGAGGCGGTGCTTGCTGAGTCGTTTCGTGTGCTCAAGCCAGGCGGAGTAATGGCCACAGTAGATAGCGTTCAGCAGCACGACGCTCCGAGCTGGTCGCCCGTTTTAATGCAGTTTCCCGTCGACTTTCATGAGCCCTTTTTTCGGAGCTATATCCATGAGCCGCTTGAGGGTCTTTTCGCTTCAGCCGGTCTGACCTCAGTCGTCTCGCGTATGGGGTTTGTTTCAAAGCTGGTTTTTGGGGAGAGGCCCCAAGACTGATTTTCGGCCTGTTTTTAGCAACCCTCTTTACTGTGCGAAGAATTTTTTGGCTGGTGGATCCATTCGAGAAGCCGGGTGCTGCAGGTGAAGCTGCGGGTTGGGCGCTAGGACTATCCGAGAGGCTTCGGATTCCGATTCAGCCGGTTCATGTTTTGAGTGGTGGAGCTCTTGCCTTTAGTCCAGAGATTCATGCTGCTTGGATCATGCAAGTGGCTTTACAGGCGGAAGCAAAGATTCAAAAATTGGTAGATCACTTAGCGATTCCGCATGTGCTGCCGCCGATCGTGCTTTCAGAAATTTATCGTAGTCGATCCGAGGCTATCTCTGCTCTGATCGAATTTGCAAAA
Source organism: Bdellovibrionales bacterium (assembly GCA_018968995.1). Taxonomy (GTDB): domain Bacteria; phylum Bdellovibrionota; class UBA1018; order UBA1018; family UBA1018; genus CAIOHW01. Next base: position 395 of record JAGWZD010000123.1, on the reverse strand, counting down.
GAGAGCCGGGCAGAGGTTTTTGTACTGGAACGTCTCTCTGGGGCAAAAAAAACCGGAAAGATCGGCGGATTCGCGGAAACTCTACTTTTGAAGTCAGAGATCCCGGTTCTTGTGGTTGGTCATCATCGTGCCGAGAAAAAGAGCGTCCGAAGAAAAGGGCTCAAGACCACTCGGGTCATATCTAGAACACCTCATAAAATTCTTTTAGCACTCGACTTGGAAGGCGACTCTTTACCTCTGGTTGAAGAGGTGGGGCTATGGGCACGCCGCATGAAGGCTCAGGTTCATCTGTATCATGCTGCAGCGCCGTTTCCGCTTACGGGTTATCGACCCACAGCAGATATCTACCCCGGAGACTGGAGTGGCCCAGTAGCACCGACTACCCTTAGCTCCTG
>JAGWZD010000122.1 GCA_018968995.1 Bdellovibrionales bacterium | reverse complement strand
AAGCACATAACTCACTTTGTCTCCTAATTCGCTGATGACTGCACTGGTGGTTGTAGGACTGATCCTACCGAAACGATTCGCACTGGGGGCTGCTAAAGGAAGCTGAATTGTTTTTAAAAGGTCCTGAGCGATGGTGTGCCTTGGCATTCGAATTCCTACAGTCGTTAAACCACTAGTGACCAAATCAGGAATTTTTGAGCCTCGAGGTAGAACCAAAGTTAATGGCCCTGGCCAGAACGATTGCATCAGGGTTTCGGCAATCGACCGCGCGTGATCTGAGAGCAAAGAACTATCAGTAATTCCTCGTTCATCGAGTTTCCTCAGGCTTCCCCATCCCATGGGAATATGAACGATGAGTGGATCGAACTCCGGACGGTTCTTTGCTGCAAAGATCTTCGCGACAGCCATTTCGTCAGTAGCATTTGCTGCAAGGCCGTAGACTGTCTCGGTGGGAATGGCAAGGAGCTCTCCGGATCGAAGAATCGCGGCGCATTTCTGGATACTCTGGAGCCCACCGGAAAGAACATTCATGTCTTCTGGAGCTCCATCCAGATAGTTTCCATTTTCATGCTTCTTGAGCCCTTAATTAAAACCACAGAGCCTGGAACGAGAGATTTTCTCAGCTCCTGAGTCATCGCGTGGAGGTCCTCAAAGTGCAGTAGCTTTCCTTTAAAGTTTAAAGCTCGTAGCGAATCCAGAAGGGATTTCATGCGAGTTCCATGAAGCAGTACGGTACTCACGCCCGAGCGCATCAGAGCGGGGGCGAGTGCAGCGTGGAATTGTAATTCTTCTGTTCCTAGCTCTTTCATGTCAGCGAGGCAGGCGATTCTTGTCGAGTGGGGTTGTCCCGTCTGCGCGAGAAGCGAGAAGGCGGCATCCATCGAGACCGGGCTTGCATTGTAGTAGTCACAAATCACATGGGTTCCAGCAGAAAAGGGAAGTGGCCGGATTTGAGAGCGGCCTTCAGCACCTTGAAAGAGGCTCATTCCCTTTTGAATTTCCTCAGCACTTAGCCCAAGGCATGCAGCAGTGGTAAGCGCTGCCTGAAGATTTTGAGCGTTATGTTTTCCCGGAAGTGGCACCTCAAGAGTGAGTGTAGCTTCGCCTACCGAGGTCTCGAGGCGACTCATGCCCTCTTGAAAGCTCCATTGGCCGACGAGGCAGGTTTTCGATTTCCGATGGGCCGTGGGTTCGATCGAAAAACTCCAAGCTTCACGAAGCGCGGGTAATACCGGAGCGATCCAGGGATCATTCAGATTGACAATACATTGGCCGCCGATTCGTTGCGTCTCATGAAAAGCTAGAATCTCCTCGCGGGCCACAGTCGGCAAATCGATGAGTTTTTCCAAGTGTTCAGGACCGATCAAGGTCAGCAGGGTGTGAGTGGGGTGCACTAGAGGAACATGTTGAGCCATGGCTCCCACTTCATCGATTCCAACTTCGATGACGGCGGCCTGATGGTGAGAGCGTAGCTCAATCAAGGTCATCGGAATGCCTAAAAATCCATTTTGGCTGCCCTGGGTTTTCAATACAGAGCGGTACTTGCCTTGGAGGATTGCCGAGAGGAACTCTTTGGTGGTGGTCTTTCCATTCGAGCCAGCAACCAAAATAACAGGAATGCTGAAGCGTTTTCTCCACGCAGAGGCGATCTTCCTGAATCCTTCCTGAACGTCAGTCACGCCAAAAAAGCGAGCTTGTGGATATTCCGACGCCCATTTTCTTGAAAGAATAACAGACTCTTCAGCGAGCACCGCGGTGGCTCCATCGGCGATAGCTTTTGGGATGAAGTCATGACCATCCATTTTTTCTCCGCGTATGGCGACGAACAGACTGGATTGGGTCACTTTCCTTGAGTCGGTGATGAATTGATGAAAGCGATGCTCGTCATCGCCCGGGTGCTTCGGCAGTGACAGGACCTCGGCGATCCAGGCAGCCTTAAAAGGGAAGGAGTCTTCCATTTTCTGCGTCATTTGATCGTCCCTTTCGTTTCTCTGGATGAGCTAAAGCCTCGAGGTTGGGGTAAAAAACCTGGTTCATGAGAATTCGAGGCGCCATTCTCCCGAGGAGTCGAGCCCGACCTCCGTTGGTCCGTGCATACCCAGTTCCTTGGATGAGGGTGCCTTTTCCAGAGCCCTGGGGCAAGAGCTGGATATCCCAGTGAACGTCGGTGAGGAGTCTTTCTAGCCGACCTCGAGACTCGCTTTCTAAAGACACACTCACACGTTCCTGAGGCTGAAAATCGGTCAGCTTCAGGTTTAGCTCAAAGCGTTTCCATTCTTTTTTGGGGGGTTCAAGAAAAAGCTTTAAGGCTGTTCCGGCAGAGAGCGGCTGACTTGAGGCTTCCACGCGAATGACGTGAAAATGCCATTCCGGCCAGCGATCCAGAGCCCCCAAAAGTGGTCCAAGATCCGCGGAAGCAAGAGGGGAATGGACCTCTCTTTTAAACGAAAGGATATAGTCTGGACCACGAGAAAGCCAAAGGCCTGCTGTCACGCTCAGGATCAGAAGTGCGCCTAGGGTTTGTAGAACCCTCCGAGAATGTGGGTGCATGCATGTTCTCTATCATGAGGGCTTGGCGGCAGCGAGGATCTTGGCTAGTGGTGATGCATGGAGTTGAAACCCGAGCCTCAGCTCATTAGTCAGACCCCCCAATGGTGGGTGGTGGATAAGCCCGCCCACTGGCTGAGCGTCCCTGGTCGATCGGAAAAACCTGTGGTGCTCGAGTGGTTAAGGAAAAAATACGGCGAGGCGTGGGTGGTTCATCGTTTGGATGAGGAAACGTCTGGAGTGATGCTTTTTGCTCGCTCCGAAGCAGCCCATCGCCTGGCCTGTCAGTGGTTTACGGAGCACTCGGTGCGAAAAGTATATGAGTTCTTGGCCCAAGGATCTCCTCGTTTGCCGGTTTTTAAAGTCAACCAGGCGATCGAGGAGAAGCCCTCATCGACTCAGATTGAAGTTCAGGAGCGATTTGCCCTGAGTGCTGGGGCTGCTCCTGAGTACTTTGCGGGCCGCGCCCGTCCGCTAACCGGTCGGCGGCACCAGATTCGGATTCACTTGTCGGGATCGGGTTTTCCGATTTGTGGAGATCGAAAGTATGGCGGGGCGCTGAGCCTGGCTCCCGGAGTCGAGGTGGCGCGCGTGGCACTTCATGCCTCTTCCCTGGGCCTGCCCTCAGGAGAGGTCTTTGAGAGTGCTTTGCCGAAGGACTTCTCCCAATGGGTGAGCCAGATTCGGGCTCTTGGGGGGACGGTCCAGCCATGAGGACAACTGGGATCGATTCGATGCGAGAGGCCCTGGAGCAAGCCTGGGCCAGCCGCGAACGGCAAATGGGGGGTCTGGAGGGAATCCAGAATCGCGCGTTGAGGCTTTTCTATGGCCCAGGAGAAGTGTCGCCTTCAGATCCTCTCTCGGCTTGGGCCATTGATGGTTACGGTTCCACTCTTTGGGTGACCGAGTGGGAGGGTGGCAAACTCTCTGCGGCGATGAGCGATCTTCAGCAGGCCACCGAGCACGTGTATCGTCCACGGGGCTATTCGGGTGCTGTTGTTTTGAGGCGACCACGCCAAGGAGTGCCGGAAAAGCCGCAAATGCTCTGGGGCTCTGAGCCTGCCGAGGCGTTCACCGTGGTGGAGGGCACTGGAGCCCAAGCCATGACCTTTGAGATTCGTCTTTTAAGCTCACGTCATCCAGGACTTTTTTTGGATCACCAGCCTCTTCGTCATTGGCTTGCACACTCAGGATTGCTTCAAGGGAAAAAGGTTTTAAACACTTTTGCCTACACAGGTAGCCTGAGTGTGGCCTCTTGGAAAGGCGGAGCACGTTCAGTGACCACGCTAGATCTTTCCAGGCCCATCATTCGGTGGGCAGAGTGTAATGCGGAGTGGAATCAGATTCCCCGGGACGCGACGCGGTTTATTGTCGGTGATTTTTTTGACCAGATCCCCCGACTAGTAAAAAAGGGCGAGTCCTTTGATTTAGTCATTTCCGATCCACCATCGTTTTCGCGTGGACTGAAGCGAACCTTTTCCACTCAAAAAGACCTTTTAGATCTTCATGAGCTTTTATTGTCTGTGCTGCGCCCAGGGGGACTTCTGGTGACATCCATCAATTCGGCCAATGTCAGCTGGGAAAAGTATGAGAGAGAAGTTCACCAGGCAGCCGCTCGTGTCGGGCGTCCTTTAAACCCCATTCAAAAAATTGAGCAGCCGCTCAGCTTTCCCAGTCATCCTGCAAATCCGAAGTCCCGTTATTTAAAGGGTTTTATTTTTTCGTCTTGAGGTTCAGTTCTTCGGGAAGCGGGCATTGAAATTTCATGATCTCACCTGACATGGGGTGAGGAAACTCAAGATGATGAGAATGAAGGGCGAGACGGTGAAAGGGCACTCTCGCGCCGTACTTTACGTCGCCCAGAAGAGGAAAGCCCCGCGATGATGCTTGGGCTCGGATCTGGTGGGCTCTTCCAGTCTCCAATTCAAATTCGCACAAAGTCAGTGGGACTCCCTCATGGGCAAAATAGCGAATCCCTCGAAGCTTGAGAGACGCATGCTTCGAGCCCGGCGCACCGGATCTAACGACTCGAGTGATTTTCGTCTTCTCGTCTCGAATTAAGGAGTCCTCCCAGAGGACTAATTTTTCAGGTGAGGCTGCAACGGCTGGAGATCCCTCAAGCCATGCTAGATAAGATCGGCGAAGCGCGCCCGACTGAAGCGCCTTCGTGAGACGATCGGCGGACTTGGTGCGTTTCGCTACGACCATGAGCCCTGAGGTGTTTCTGTCCAACCGATGAATCAGTCCAACATAAGGGCGACCGAGGTATCGGCGAAGACTATCCACGACATTGTCCTGACCCGTGATCTCTCCCTGAGAGAGCAGGCCGGAGGGCTTATTTAAGACAATCAAGTGCACATCTTCGAAAAGGATTTCAAAAGGCAAGGACATTGCGCCTCCAGAGTTAAGGGTTCTGTTCTTCACGGTCAATGAGAGTTTTTTGGCCGCCATAAACACGGTTTCTGATGGGGGTTTCAGCGAGCGTGGTGAGCCAAGACTCAGCCGTAGCGGCCACCGCTTCCTGAAAATGGTGGTTTTCCGGAATGGGCTCGGTTGCTTTCCCAAGGGCTTGATCCAGTGCTGCAAGCGTGAGAGCCACGCGGATTTCTTTGTGGCGACGTCTTAGGCTGACGGCCCGAGGTCTTCTGATTTGGCCCCATTGTGCTTCAATTCTGGGCTGCTGTTTTAGGATCTGTTCCATTTCAGTGGCGCTCAATCGTCCGGAAACACTACCCCAATTTTGGCGGAGCACTGCTCGGGCCTGCTCGGTAACTGCAAACAAAGCTTCTGGTGATGCCCTTTTCTTTCGATCCTCAACCGAAAAAGGATGTCCGAGCGTTGGTTTGACGATGTCGATTCGATCCAATAAGGGGCCCGAGAGTCGAGACAGGTATTCCGCTCGTTGGGTATGGGAACACTGACAGGGGATGGGTGGTTTGGCTTGAACCCTGTGCAGGTTTGTCATCTTACTCCAGGCTCGCGGCCAACCCCCACAACGACAAAGATTCGCGGATGCTGCTAATTGGAATCGTGCAGGTAAGCGGATATTCCTCTGAGCACGGACTAAGTGGACTTCTCCGGTTTCCATCGGATCTCGGAGGGACTCTCGAGAGTCCCTGGGCCACTCCAGAAACTCATCCGCGATCAGGGTTCCACCGTGAGCTTGGGAGAATTCACCTGGTCGAAGCTCGCCTCGATAAATTCCACCAATCAAGGCTTCAGGTCGAACTTGAGGGGGCAGAACCCTGACGGGGGCTGTGTTGTCGAAGGTCTCGGTATTTCCATAGACTAATTCCTGAAGCAAAAGGCGCTCGAGGAGCTGGCTCGGTGAAAGCTTTGCTTGTAGGACGCGCATCCATTGAAGAGCCGCTGTTTTTCCAGTCCCTTTTGGACCAATCAGCAGAAGATGGTGTGCGCCAGCGGCTGAGGCAAGCAGAGTCCGTTCCATGTCCTGATGGAGAGGAAGTAAACCGTCGTGAGTGGGGGGCTTGGTTTCTGAGGCTGACGAGTCTTCATCGAATATTCGGTCACGATTCCTCAGAGAGCGAATGGCCTCAGTCAGGGATCCTGCCAAATGAATTCGGGGCCAAGGTCTCCCACAAAAATCCGGAACATTTCGGAGTAGGTGAGCAGACTTTCTTAAAGAATTCAGATCTTCAGTTGCTAGGACAAGATCTTGAGCACCAGCGTTCATCGTTGCGACCAACGTTCGCAGGACTCTACCCGCGGAGCGAATAGCTCCATTTAGGGCCAACTCTCCAGAGGCCACGATTAGTCCATGGGGGTGGTGATCGGTACTTTGAAGTTGTTCAGGCGATCCGATCGCTAGGGCGATGGCAAG
>JAGWZD010000121.1 GCA_018968995.1 Bdellovibrionales bacterium | reverse complement strand
TACTTGCCACATCGAAGCTTGCTCAGACCACGCTGCGTTCTGTTTTAGGTCAGGTTGAGCTTGATGAATTGCTTGCTTCTCGAGAGGCGATTAACCATCGACTTCAGACCATTTTAGATCAACAAACCGAGCCATGGGGCGTGAAGGTTTCGAATGTTGAAGTGAAGCAGATTGATTTGCCCGTAGAGATGCAGCGAGCGATGGCGCGGCAGGCTGAAGCGGAGCGTGAGCGACGGGCGAAAGTGATTGCTGCAGAGGGCGAACTTCAGGCCTCTCAGAAGCTTTCAGAAGCGGCGGCGGTCATGGCAGCGACGCCGACAACGTTGCAACTGCGTTATCTTCAGACTTTGGTTGAGATTTCCAATAACGGGAAAGCCACGGTGATCCCGCTACCGATCGATGTTTTGCGTCAGATCACTGGCGGTCACAGCGGTAAAACCTGATTCAGCGAAGGGGGGTGCAGAAAAGTTCTCGCTTTGAGTCGCACCCTCCCTCACACTATGGTCAGGCATGAAGCCGTTTTTTAAGGGGAGAAGGATTCTCCCCGTTTTTTTTGGAGCGATTGCGGTTTTTCTGTGTGGGCCGGTCTCGGCCTTAGCGATTTTGTCTGTCCCCAATATTTCTTCAAACACCCCTAAAATACGAGTGCTTCTCAATGAATCTATCGCTTGGGTTGAAGTAGGCGGTTGGGATCTCGATGCTCGAACCTCGCGCCCTATAAAGTCTCGTTTACGCTCGAACGGGCGGGTTTCATGGCGGTTCTCTTGCTCTAGCGGCAGAGTTAGGTTGGTCTCACCTCATACTCAGGTTTTTGAGGGTCCTTTAGAAGTAAGTAGTCCATCAGGCGCATTTTTATGGGGATCCAAGATGATTCGCGAGTCCCTGGTCATACATCCAGCGAAATCTGGCTGTAGCGTGGTGAATGTTTTAGACATCGAGAAGTATTTAGATGGCGTAGTGAATGGCGAGTTCTCTGCTAAGTGGAACTCTGAAGCGGTGGCTGCCCAGGTCATCGCCGCTCGCTCGTATGCTCTTTATCAAAGCAAGCAGGCACGCCTGAATAAGGCCTTCTTTGACGTCGAGTCGACCACTAAAGATCAAGTGTATCTCGGAGTGGAGGGTGAGGAGACAAGGGCTAGCCAAGTCGTTTCGAAAACTCGAGGAGTCGTGCTTGCTTCGGCTTTGGATGAACGCGGAGCAAGGATTCGAGCGTTTCCTTCTGGCGATTTAGTTCCGATTAAAGCGTTTTATCACTCTACTTGTGGGGGAAAAACAGATTCACCAGAAGATGTCTGGGGTCAGCCGCAAATTGGGGTTCGGGGTGGTGTTCGGTGTTTGCACTGCGGTAGCTCGCCTCGGTTTAGGTGGGACGTTAAATTAAGTAATCTCGAGATAGACCGATTGTTCTCATCCTTTGGAAAAGGGAAGGTTCGTTCAATCGAGGCTTTATCGAGATTTCCATCGGGTCGAGTTCGTCAGGTGAAAGTGGGCTTTCTTGATGGAGCGGGCAAATTTTCTTCCACCGTTCTCAATGGTTCCCAGTTTAGATCCATTCTGGGAGTCGAAAGGTTGCGGAGCACTTTTTTTGATGTGAGCGGAAGCGCGACGAGGGATTGGATCTTTCAGGGTCGAGGAAACGGGCATGGAGTAGGGATGTGCCAGTGGGGGGCAAAGGAGATGGGCGCAGAGGGCTACAATGCTGAGCAGATTCTGACCCATTACTATCCGCAAGCCTATCTGGTAAAGGTTTGGAAATAGCAGCCCGGTAAATCAACTGTCGCCTTGCGTGTTATCGTTTCGAGTGAGAAACATCGACAACAGATGACCGTGAAAGCGATACAAAAAAATTGGGTCGTGGGCCCTTTTCAATGCAATTGCCGCCTTATTGTCTGTGAGGAAACAGGAGAAGCGGCACTCATTGATCCAGGAGATGAGGCTGAAAAGATTCTCAGGAATCTCGAAGGAGTGAAGACTTCAAGTGGAGTGCCTCTGAAGCTTCGTTATCTTTTGCATACCCATGGTCACCTCGATCATGTTGGAGCCAGCCGAAAAGTACGCGAGTCGCGAGGTGAAGGTCCCAAGATTAGTATGCACCGAGGTGACGAGCCTCTCTATTTACAGCTGATCGAGCAGGGTCGTCTTTTTGGATTAAAGTACGATCAACCTCTGCCCATTGATGAGTATTTAGAGGACACTCAAGAGATTCGAGTGGGCCGACTTCTTCTTTCTGTTTTGCATACCCCAGGACATAGCCCAGGAAGTGTTTGTATTCGAATGCATGAGGATTCAGAGGGCGGAGTGTTAGAAACCGTTTTTTCTGGGGATACCCTTTTTCAGGGAAGCGTGGGGAGAACCGATCTTTGGGGTGGAGATCAAGATCAAATGTTTAAGAGCATACGCCAAAGATTACTGGTTCTCGATGGCGATACTCGGATCTGTCCGGGTCATGGTCCGGATACCACTGTTGGAACTGAGAAGCTCAAGAATCCATTTCTGATATAATGGGTTTCAATGGAGTCTAGATTAAAATTTCTGATCGAAAAGCAGAGCTATGACGCCGAGGGAATTCCTCGGGCGCGTGTGGGCAGGATTACACTTCCAGGATCTAAACAAACTCAGCATCAAATTGAGACACCGATTTTTATGCCTGTGGGAACTCAAGGCACTGTAAAAGCAATGAGTCCTGATGATCTGTATCGCATGAGAGCACAGATCATTTTGGGGAATACCTATCACCTTTACCTTCGCCCTGGGCATCAGAGAGTAGAGCGATTGGGAGAACTCCATCAGTTTATGAACTGGAAGGGCCCCATCTTAACCGATAGCGGTGGCTTTCAGGTTTTTTCTCTAGCCGATCTGAACAAGATCGATAACGACGGAGTCGTTTTTCAATCTCACATTGATGGTAGTTCACATCGATTTACTCCCGAGCTTTCCATGGAGATTCAGCGTGCTCTTGCCAGTGATATCGTGATGGCTTTCGATCAATGCCCTCCCTATCCAGCGACTCGAGAACAGGTTCGAGCGGCGATGATCAGAACGGTATCTTGGGCTGAACGAGGGTTAAAGGTTCCGCTGAAGCCGCATCAAATGAGGTTTGGAATTGTTCAGGGGGGCCTATTTGAAGAGCTCCGAGTGGAATCAGCACGGGACATTACCTCGATGCCTTTCGATGGCTATGCGATCGGGGGTCTCTCCATTGGAGAGACTCCAGAGTTGATGCAGAAAATGACACGATTTACCGCCCCGCTTTTGCCAGTGGATCGCCCGCGCTACCTCATGGGAGTAGGGCGGCCAGAGGATCTCGTAGAGGGAGTGCGAGCAGGCATTGATATGTTCGATTGTGTGATGCCCACCCGGAATGCACGAAACGGCACTCTCTTTACCAGCCAGGGGAAAGTGAATATCAAGAATGCTCGATATGCCGATGATCCGGGCCCTTTGGATCCCCAGTGCCCTTGTGAGACCTGCACTCAGTACTCGCGAGCCTACCTGCGCCATTTGTTCATAGCGGGAGAAGCCCTCTCAGCGCGCCTCAACACGGTGCATAATTTAACCTATTATTTGAGGCTTATGGAACAAATGCGGAATGCGATTCGGGAGAATCGGTTTGACGATTGGGCGGATTCTTTTTATACCCAAGCAAATGCGCAAAAGTATCAATAAGTTGGCCGGAGTTTTTTCCTTTCTGTTTCTTCATGCTTTCTTCTTATGCATTTCGCTCACGGGTGAAGCGCTAGCGGAGGGGTCTGTTCCTGCTGTTCCAGGGGCTCCGGCCGCTCCAGCAGCGGCGCCAGCCCAGCCCTCGATTGTTGAAATGGTCATGCCCTTTTTGCTGATGTTCGGAGTGATGTATTTTCTGATTATCCGACCCCAACAGAAAAAGGTGCGAGAGCAGCAAGATATGTTGTCCGCTTTGGCCGTGGGAAACGAGGTTGTTACGACTTCTGGCATTTTTGGAGTGGTTAAGGAATTGGGAGAGAAAGTCGTCACTCTAGAAGTTGCTGACCGAGTAAACATGCGATTTGTTCGTAGCCAAATTGCTCAAAAAATTTCGTCTGAATCAAAGTCCTGATTAAAAAACCGAACCAAGGAGAAGCCGATGAGTCGCAGTTGGTGGGGTAAGCTGTGGATTCTAGTGTTGATGACCGCGCTCTCAGCGGCATACATTTATCCAACCGTATTTCAGATTGATCCAGAAAAGTCGAAGTTTCCGGTTAAGGCAAAGATGAACCTGGGTCTCGACCTTCAGGGCGGATTGTATATGGTTCTGGGTGTCGACTTTAATAAGGTCTATCGCGATGTGATCGATCGTCAGCAGGCCTCACTTCAAGAGCGTTTGCGCGAGAAGCAGATACCCATTTCCAGCGTGAAAGTGGTGAGAGAGGGTCTTCCAGTCGATGATCCTCATATTGTGCTTGAGGGTGTGAGTAGCCGGGCTGAAGACCTTCTGAAGCTGATTAAGGATGAGTTCTGGTCTCTTCGTTTGGCTTCCCGAGAAAACGCGAAGCTAGAGCTTGGACTTTCACGAGAATACCGTCAGGAAATTCGTGAGAAGACTCTGAGTCAAAGTATTGAAGTGATTCGCAATCGAATCGATGAGTTTGGTGTGGCTGAGCCCTCGATTGCCAGTCAAGGGGCTGACCGAATCGTAGTTGAACTTCCTGGAGTCAAGGAAGTCGAGCGCGCCAAAGAGCTGATCGGCCGAACAGCGAAACTTGAGTTTCGAATCGTCAATGAAAAGGACATGGCTCCACCTCAGGTAGCTGAATTGGTGGCGAGCATTGAAAAAGAAAAAGGAATTTCGTTCAAAGGTGGGGCTGAGCAGAAGTTTTCCGAATACGTTCGGCAAATCAATGAGTTTGCCAAAGGAAAAGTTCCGGAGGGCTCAGAGATCGCCTTCGAGCGGCAACGAGCGGTCTCAGGAGGGTTTCTACCAGAGGGTAAGATTCCATACCTGCTTTTCTCAAAGTCCGAAGTGACAGGAGATGACCTTCAGGATGCACAGGTTCAGATTAATCCTGAGGATCAGCGGCCACATGTGAGCTTCTCTTTGAATCCGCGTGGCGCTTCGACGTTCGAGAAACTGACGGGCGATCATGTTGGCGATAAGCTAGCTATCGTTCTGGACAATATCGTGCACTCTGCACCTGTGATTCAGACGAAAATTGGCGGTGGCCGCGGTCAGATCACTCTGGGATTAGGGGCGGGAGATGCGGTCCTGAAGGAAGCTAAAGATTTAGCTATTGTGCTTCGTGCGGGTGCTTTGCCAGCGCAGCTAAATTTCTTAGAGCAACGGGTAATTGGTCCATCATTGGGTCAAGACTCGATTAAATCAGGAGCTTTGGCGGCTGTGATTGGATCTCTAGCGGTGTTTGTTTTCATATTAATTTACTACCGTTTGAGTGGCGCGATTGCCGTGGTTTCATTGATGATCAATGTGATCTTTGTTCTGGCAACACTAGTGGGTCTCGAAGCCACACTGACACTGCCGGGCATTGCAGGTATCGCGTTGACCGTTGGAATCGCAGTGGACTCAAACGTGGTGATCTATGAGCGAATCCGAGAAGAGCTTCGCTTAGGCAAGAATATCTACGGTGCTGTTGAACATGGGTTCTCGAAAGCTTTTGGGACGATCCTCGATGCTAACGTAACCAACGCAGTGGCCGCTGTGGTGTTGCTGATGTACGGTACTGGACCGATTAAGGGTTTTGCAGTTTCCCTACTCATTGGCATTGTCACTACGCTGTTTACGGCGATTTTTGTTTGCCGCCTGCTCTTTGATGCCTACCTCAGGCGTTTGGATCAGACTAACCGCTCGACCTTGAGTATCTAAGGGGGAACCATGATTGAACTTATTCGTCCAGGAACTCAGATTGATTTTGCGGGTAAACGGCACATCTTTGTCGGGCTTTCGATCCTCTCGGTGATTGGAGCTTTGGTGCTGTTCTTCACAAAAGGGCTAAATTACGGAATCGACTTTACAGGGGGGGCTGAGGTTCAGGTTCGGGCTCCTCAAGGTTGGGACATCGGCCGTATTCGGGATGAGATGACCAAAGCGGATCTCAAGGGCCTTAAGGTGGTTCAACTGGGGGAGGGGGCAAGCTCTGAGTTTTTGGTGAAGGCCCAAGGGTCAGAGTCTGAACTGAACCAGGTTTCTCAGAAAGTGGAGCAGGTTTTGTCTCGGGCCTCGGGCCCAGGGCAGTACGAGCTCAAGAGAGTCGATGTGGTGGGTCCGGCAGCGGGAAGTTCACTGAGAAAAAGTGGCTTTCTGTCGATGTTCTACGCTTTGCTCGGCATCCTAGTTTACGTCGCTCTTCGGTTTGATGTGAGATACGCGCCAGGAGCAGTGCTCGCGTTGTTTCACGATACGGCAATTACCATAGGCGTCTTTATTT
>JAGWZD010000120.1 GCA_018968995.1 Bdellovibrionales bacterium | reverse complement strand
GTATCGTGTTGCGGCTTGTGCGACCACAGAGCAGGGTGCGCGAAACAGTGGGGCTGATTTTGCCTTTGTATGCGACGTATCTGATCGTCATTCTGTGAAGGCTGGAATCGCTGCGACTGTGAAAGAGCTAGGTCGAATCGATGGGCTCATCAATAATGCAGGTCTTGCCGGAACCAACCTTTTGGATCCATCCGATGATGACTCTTTTTGGGAGAAGATCATTGATGTCAATCTGAATGGCACTTATTACATGGCAAAGTATGTTTTGCCCCATCTGCCCGATGGAACTGGTCGAATCATCAATATTGCCTCCGTGCTGGCTCTCAAGGGGGTTCCGGATCAAACGGCCTACTGTGCAGCAAAGCATGGGGTGTTGGGATTTACGCGCGCACTCTCGCATGCGGTAGCTTCACGGGGAATTACAGTAAATGTGATCTGCCCGGGATGGACAAGAACCGACATGGCTTTTGGAAGATTAGGGGAGCTCGGAATGAGCGAAGCGTCTTTGAAAACCTCAGTACCTTTAGGGCGTTTCATCGAGCCTGAAGAGATCGCGGGGCTTGCTGTTTACCTGGCTTCAGATGCCGCCGCTGGAATCACCGGTCAGAGTTTTACGATTGATGGGGGAGTGCTGGCATGAGTTCGCGTCCAAAAAAACATCGAATTTACGTTGGCAAAGATGCGCATAAGTTTTCAGCTGCCCATATGACCGTTTTTCCGGATGGCACCAAAGAGCGACTTCATGGGCATAACTTTCAGGTGACTGTGGCTTTAGATCTCTCCGAGATTGGGTTTCAGTCTTTCCTCGATTTCAGCGTGGTGAAGACCGCACTCAATGCCCAGTGCAAAGAATGGGATGATCGCTTGATTCTTGCCGCGAATTGTCCGTTTTTTAAAATTGTAGCGAAGTCCCCTCAGGAACTCGAGTTCACGCTCTGTGGAAAGCGTTATGTGATACCCCAGGATGAGCTGGTTTTGCTGAATCTGGAAAACATTGCCACCGAGACCCTAGCACAAGAGTTTTGTCATCAATTTAAAGGTCGTCTCGATCCCGCTTTGTTCCAGTCGTTGATTCTAGGTATCGAAGTGCATATCACCGAGTCTCGCGGACAAGGCGGAATGTATTACTGGGAAAAGTAATCGAGACTCTGTGTTTGTTTTCACCTGTCAAAACTTTATACACTCTAGCCCTCCCCAAGTTTGTTTCTTCTACGATTTAGGGGGGTCAGAGCGCCTGAGCTAACTTGGCACGTCTCATGAATACTCCCGGATCACGGAGTTCTTTATGTTGATGAAAAACGTACTCAAAATTTCTCAGAAGTCCCTCACCCTGGCTGCTCTTGCGATGGCCTTCGCAGGGTGTGGTCAACAAGACTCTTCGCCTCTTACCCCTTGGGGAAATACCCCGAACGGAACTTGTCCGACAGGAACTCAATTCATCGCTGGCTACGGCTGTATGTACACCGGCGGTGGTGGCGGGGGCGGCGGCGGTTCATTTATCACGGCAAGCACTTGCACCTCCAAGCAACTGAGTTCCAACCAGGTTGAGCTCGCGTGTTGGGTGTATCCGGCTTATTATTCATCCAGTTCTGTTCCCAACTTCCCTTATTTGGCGAGCGCAGGATCGATTTCAGAAGCCTGGGTGGGTCCTGAAGTGAAAGTGGGCGATAAAGTTACACTTCAGGGTGCACTTCGATACGGCGGGGCTTACATCGGAAGTATCTTTGGCGACTGTAAAGACGAAAAGAATGCCAGTTCGATCGTGAATGGGGCTGTCGGGTCGTCCGCTTTATTTGCACTTCCGATCGGCACTGAAGTGACCGTGTCGGCTGCTGGAACGCTTCGCTTCGGAATGTCTCAGCGATACAGTTGCTATGAAGCAGGTCAGCTTTACGTCCGAATCATTCGAAATCAGTGATCTGCGACTGTTGCTAGAAAGTTCTTTCGGGTAGACTGCGAGCAGATGCCCAAGAAAACTAAGCAACCCCAGTCGAAAAGAGATCCTCGATCAGAATTTAAGAAGCCGTCTGCCTCCTCTCCGGAGCAGCCGGCTTCTTCATTTATGTTTCGCGACCGGAGCGGGAAGGTCCATGTGATCGGGCGGTCCCGCCCCGCCTCTGAGCCGTCTAAAATTCAGAGCCGGCCTGAGCCAAAAAAACCTCATTTGCCCCATGAACTCGAGAAGAGCGAACAGGCTTTACGGGGGAAGCGGCCGAAAAAACAGCGCCCCCTCAAGCCAGCGTCCCGCTCTCATCGCCCCAATTCCTCTCCTGGCCAGCGGCGAAGGATGGCGCGCCAAAATCTTCCTTTAGATCGCCACGAGGCCGTCCTTCGAGGAAGCGTGGATAAAAATCGCAAGGGCTTTGCTTTTGTGAGTTTTGTAGATCGCAAAATTGAAGACGTCTTTGTTCCACCTCATTGGGCCGACCGAGTGTTTCACGGAGATCGAGTAGAGGTCACCGTGGATAGCCGGGGTGAGCTGAAGGGTCTGAAAGTTCTCGAGCATCGATTTCGAGAGATCGTTGGAAAATTTGAGTCTCATCCGAGTCGTCCTGAACAAGGGTGGGTAGTCTATGAGAAAAAGAAAGTTCGCGAAGAGGTCTTCATTCCTGCAGTGACCTTAGGGGCTCGTCATGGGCAGTGGGTTCGTTGTGCCCTCGAGTTTCACTCGTCAGGTCCGTTTCATGTCACTGGCTCGGTCTTGGATGTGTATGGAGAAGAGCTGCCTGCGACCGCAGATGTGGGCATGATTGCCGCAGAATATGGACTGATTGAAGAGCACTCCAAAGAGGCCGAGGCTGAGGCAAGATCATTTCATTTAGAAATTCCTGGCAAGGACTTAGATGGGCGAGAAGACCTTCGCCAGGTTCCTTTCATTACGATCGACGGGGAAACGGCGCGGGACTTTGACGACGCCGTATATGTCGAGAGACGAAAATCTGGTTATCGGCTTTGGGTGGCTATTGCAGATGTGAGCCACTATGTAACGCCAGGGACCGCTCTTGATAAAGAGGCTTTGTCTCGTGGAACGAGTGTGTATTTTCCTGAGCGCGCTTTCCATATGTTGCCACACGCGTTGTCGACCCATTTGTGTAGCCTGAGACCAAATGAGCCTCGATTAGCAATGGTCTGCTGGATTGATTACGATCGAAACGGCAGGCCCCAGGATGTTGACGTGATGGAGGCCGTGATCGAATCGAAGCGGCGAGCTACCTACACCGAGATTGCTTCTGAGCTGGCCGATAGTAATGACGATAAAAACTGGGAGTATCGGCCACATTTCGAACTCTATCAGTTGATTCGGAAATCTCGAGTCGACCGAGGATCTATTGATTTCGACCTGCCTGAGGCTGATGTATTGGTCGATTCTCAAGGTGAGCCCCAAGAAATTGCGAATCGTTCTCGAAATGATGCGCATCGCTTGATCGAAGAGTTTATGATCGCCGCCAACGAGGCCGTGACTCGATGGATGATGGAGCGTCAATGGCCCTTTGTATATCGAATCCACGATGAGCCCTCGCTGGCATCCCTTCAAAAATTTGAAGCGCTTGCTTCAACCGTCGGCGTACACGTCAGTTTATCCAGTGGTGAGGTCAGTCCTAAAAAGCTGGCCGAGGTCGTTCGGAAAGTCCAGGGACATGCCGCTCAGGATTTGATCAACATGGCGCTGCTTCGATCCCTAAAACAAGCGATTTATAGCTCTACCCACGGCATTCACTATGGACTGGCCTCAGAAGCGTACACTCACTTTACTAGCCCCATTCGGCGGTATCCCGATCTCGTTGTTCATCGCTTGATTCGTTGGGCACTGGATGTTGAAAAAGGAGCCCTAAAAGCACTCAAAAAACAAGAGCGGGATGATCTTGAAGAGGAGCTCGCAGAGGTTTCAGAGCATTGCAGTTATCGCGAACGCGTGGCCGCTGAGGCCGATCGTGAAGCCATTCGTCTGAAGCAAGTTCGATACATGAAAAAGCGCCTCGGTGAGCACTATGGAGCCAAAGTCATCGGCGTTTCGGACGCCGGCCTTTTCGTCATGATCGAAAATCCCTACGTCGAGGGTCTTGTGCCGAAGGACTCTATGAACAGTGACTTCTTTGAGTTCAACGAAGACCGAATGATTCTTTTTGGTCGGCGGACTCGTAAGACCTTTAAGATCGGTGATCGCCTTTCAGTTCAGGTGGTTCGTGCAGATCTTGAGCGTCGGCAAATTGACTTCGGATTGATCGAAACAGAAAGTTCCTCACCAATCACTGTGATTTCCTCAGAAAAAGATCGGCAAAAATGGCCGCGTAGACGCTCGTGATGACGCATGAGAACCTGAAGAGAAGATGCAGTGGGTTCGAACCGGCATGCAGCTTGGCCAAGTGGTCAAGAACGCTCAACGTTTACGTCAGATCCTAGCGGTTCTGGCCCGCCATGGATTTTCGGACTTAGTCGTCCGAATGAATTTGGGGAAGTTTCTCCCGCGAAGTTATTCAGCCTTCCTTAAAAGCGCGGCAGAAAAGAATACTCCAGTGCGCCTTCGTGAGGCCTTCGAGGAGCTCGGTCCAAGCTTTGTAAAGTTGGGTCAGCTGCTTTCCTCTCGCCCGGATATCATTCCAGAATCAGCTCTTACTGAACTGTCAAAGCTTCAGGATAATGTAAGTCCATTATCTGTAGATGTGGTTCGCGGCGTGGTCGAGCGCGAGCTGGGGAAGCCCATTGATCAAATTTTTTCATTTTTCGACCCCAGTCCTTTGGGGGCGGCAAGCATTGGTCAGGTTCACGCTGCAAAGCTGCTCTCTGGCGAGGAAGTCGTTGTTAAAGTTCAACGGCCAGAAATTCGATCGATTATTGAAACGGACATTGCACTTTTAGATTTTCTCGCCGGATTACTTGAAAAGTATATTCCTGAAAGCCGGGCATTCAGACCGCGGATTATCGTCGATGAGTTTTTTAAGACCCTAGTTTACGAGCTCGATTACGTTGTCGAGTGTAACAATATGAATCGTATTGCTCAGAATCTGTCGTCGATTCCTGAGGTGGCGATTCCTAAAGTTTACAAAGGTTTCAGTACAACTCGTGTTCTCACATTAGAGCGACTGAACGGAGTTCGGGTCAATGACCTCAAGGCCTTAGAGGCGGCTGGAATTGATAGAAAGAAGCTCGTTTCCGTCGGAGCTAGGGCATTTTTCAAAATGATTCTGGTTGACGGCATTTTTCACGGCGATCTTCACGCTGGAAATCTTTTCGCCTTACCGGGAAATAGGCTGGGCGTCGTTGATTTTGGAATTGTTGGACGACTTTCAGATAAGTCTCGAGAGCAGCTTGCTGGAATGATGGTCTCTCTCATCACCGAAGATTACGAACAACTTTGTTATATTTATTCTGAGGTGAGTGTTTCTGGTCAATTTGTAGATCAGGAGAGCTTTACTCGTGAAGTGCGTAATATGATTTCGCCCTATATCGGGCTTTCACTGAAAGAGGTGAATTCGGGCAGGCTTCTGATCGAAGCCACTAAAATTGGGGCTAAGTACAATATCCAGGTTCCAGGAGACTGGATGTTGGTCTTTAAGGCACTGATTACTATCGAGGGAATGGGGCGAACTCTGGATCCTGATTTCGATATGCTCGCCACAGGTCAGCTTCTTGTACAGGATTTACTAAAAGATCAGCTTTCTCCCCAGAAAATTGCCCGCGAGCTTGTTTGGTCAGGAAAAGATGTGGTGGCCTTGCTTCAGACGCTACCGCGTCAGCTGCGTTGGATGATGAAGAAGTTTGCCTCCAACGAATATGCGCTAGATGTGCATGTTCCCGAAGTATTAGAACTCAGGGCTCAGTTGGATTCGAATTCTCGGCGTCAGAGTCTGTCCATTCTCATTGTTGGACTCGTCATTGCCTCGATGAGTTCAATTCATTTCCAAGAAGGGCCGCGCCTAGGGCCCTACCCTTTGCATTCGATCGTTCTCTTGTTGATTGCTGGAGGACTTTTCTTAAAGCTTAGTTTTATGCGAGGTCGTCGCTAGGCGGGCGCCTCAATCGCGGCGCGAAAATCGCACCGAAGAATCCTGTGAATCGAGGTCGGGCTTGCATTCGCGCTGGTCTAGGGCTGCTTCTCACAGTCGCGCCCCTTCCATTTTTACCATCACCGAATGAGGTTGTGGGACGTTCGGTTGTGGAACAAGAAAGGAAAAAGTCTGAAACGCTAGATCGATCTCGTGGCGAGCAGCGACCTGGGGTGACTCCTCAGGAGGCGGTTCAAGGGTCGCACTCAGGGACGACCATTGGGAGACCAGAAAATCTGTGGGGAACGGAGAGCAAAATGCTTCACAGCGATGAGCTAGAGTGAGGTCTTTTTTCCGAGGAAAAATGGTGCCCAGGACTGGACTCGAACCAGCATGCTTTTGGCGCTCGCCCCTGAAACGAGTGCGTCTACCAATTCCGCCACCTGGGCACAC
>JAGWZD010000119.1 GCA_018968995.1 Bdellovibrionales bacterium | reverse complement strand
CACCAGGGAACGCTGCTCATCGTTAGAGCCATTGAGTGAAATCGCAAGAGACACGTCCACTCGCTTCCCTAATTCTTCAATCGCAGGGACGATGCCGCTCGTAGAGACCGTCACTTTACGCTTCGAAAAATTTAGACCATCTTCATCTAAAAGAATCTGGCAGGCCTTTGAAACGTTATCTAAATTATGAAGGGGTTCTCCCATCCCCATAAACACAATATTGGTGATCGGAGCTCTCATACGTAACTCATGAACCTGAGTCACGATTTCGTGTACCCCAAGATGACGATCTAAACCTTGAATACCCGTCAGACAGAATTTGCACCCCATGGCACAGCCCACCTGGCTCGAGATACATGCCGTGAGCCTCGACCAGTGGTCGCTTTTAAGATCTAAAAACTCCTTTTTTTCGGCAATTTCACGACCTGAAAAACGCTTATTGCTCTCCATAAGCGATTCTTTCACGTCTTCTTCAGATTCTTTTTCCTGAAGTGCCGCCGGAATAATCACACTCTCGATGGTTTTTTTATCGGTGAGCTCCCAAAGAAACTTATAGGTCCCATCAGAAGCCTGACTCGCAATTCGCTCCGATAACCGAAAAATAGGAAGGTGCGACTTGGCCCACTCCCTTAAGTCCTTCGAAAGGTCGGACATCTGGTCCCAATCCGTCACGTAACGCTGATAGACCCAATGATAGATTTGCTTGGCCCGATACTTGGCCTGCGAGCGCGCCTTAGCCTCAAGAGAGGCCTGCAGCTCTGAAGTACGCTCGGCGTCGCGCCTGATCTTTCGCTCGAGCAACTGTAAGCTAATCGGGAACAAGTGCTCGGCGAGGTCTGACTTGGTGAGGGACTGCAAAAAAACCATGAGATTCCGCCTATTTAATGCGGAGTGTCTTAACTCTTTTAGGAGGATTGATCAAGACTCAATGAACCTTGTAAAAACAGCTACTTATCAAAGGCCTAAGAGGCCTCGTGATGCGATCAAGGACACCACGCTCCAGCGAAATGGCACTAACTGTACCCGGCTGGACTGCACCGCCCAAGCGATTTCGCTCCAAGGGTTCTTCTCCGATGCCCACTTCAGCCAATCTTCTTCGCGAAGCAAAACCGCCTGAACGGGAACCATACAACGGTCGGCCAGATACTTACAGACTTCCTCGGGGTCTTTTCTGCGGTCCGATCCAATAAAGCCTAAATCCGGAACACCGAACTGTTCGAGCTGA
Organism: Bdellovibrionales bacterium; assembly: GCA_018968995.1. Classification (GTDB taxonomy): domain Bacteria; phylum Bdellovibrionota; class UBA1018; order UBA1018; family UBA1018; genus CAIOHW01. The sequence continues at coordinate 5,263 of JAGWZD010000119.1, read as the reverse complement.
CCTTTGCGATAAATGAGCAAAAACTCTTTGGTGGATGATCCCGCGCTACCACCAGAGAGCCCTTCAAAGCGAAGAAAAATACCGAAAGCCGAGGGAAGCACTCGCGCCCACCACGACCCATTCAAAGACTCCAATAGAAAATTTTTCTTAGTGATGAACCATTGATCCAAAAAGGCCTGATCCTTGCGGCTGGGCGATAGCATCACCGAGTGGCCAGCGGCCGTCGCCACTAGTTTTGCTTGTGCATCTTCTCGCCACTGGGCAATCTGCGCTTCTAGGTGAGGCTGTGCGACACTCGAAAGCAGGCTCGCCTCAAGCGCCTTCCGTTCAAACTCTAAAACCACTCTGTTGGAAAACTGCGAACGCACATCGGCTAATGAGGCACCCGTCCAATCCGATAGGTCCTCCCCTTCAGCAAACAAAAGCGTCACGATATCCTGATCGTGGATGCAGTACACCGCCCCAGCTGGAGATGATGCTGCGCCTTTTCTCGTTGGGGCTATCGACGGAAAGAAAGTCGACTGAAGCTTTCTCCAGTCCTGATTTAATTCCATGGCCTACTCCCTGGTGCATCACTCAAAAATTCTTCTGCATTAGAACCATCGGCAAAACCAGACGGCAACTCTGGACGACGCGAAGCCTCGCGCTGCTCTAAATCGCTTTTCCAACGCGCATCCATCACCTGCAATGGAAGCACTCCACAAGGCGGTATCTCCAAGTGAAACCGCTGAGCCTTAAAGTCTTCTCGGTCATCTAGGGATGCACCTTCAAGCTGGTGCGCAAGATCTTCAATCACTACCTCGTTCGAAAAAACTAACTCAGAGGCTAAAACTTTTTGATAAGGATTTAGAATAAAAATTCCACGACCACCACTCTGACGCTCCAAGCCGATGACCTGAAGACGCTCATCGCTCATAGCGCAAGGATTCCTAATTTCCGCCAAACCCATCAGCGCCTGGATGAACTGCCTCGCAACCTCAGGCGAATCTGATTTTTCCAAGGCATGAGCATCGTAGACTACTAGCTTACCCTGCCCCATAACATGCAACTCAAAAGGTAAGCCCACATGCAGGTCCAAACGCTCCGTTCGAAGATCGCCACTCAAGATTCTCTGCAATTCGTGCCGGGCCTTTTCGGTGTACAATAACGACCGTGGAATTGCGGTAACTCTCCCCGCCCTTGTCCAAGATAAGATACGAGTAAGCTGTAGACCCGTAAAAATCACTGTTGGATCAACCAGCAACAGGTCTATTTCCCCTGCGGCCTCGGACTGAAGGTACTGATCCGAGGCAATCATTTGCGAGAGCGAACCTAAACGTCCACTGAGCTCGCTCCACAGATTGCCCCCCGAACTCCAAAGATGGGAATTCCAGTAGCAGGCCCGCTGCCGGAGCCGATACTCGCCCTGAGCTAAGGACCGCGCCAGTGTCTCAGTTCTTCTTCGGAACGACTCGGATAGAGAGAACCACTCTTCAGCATCAATCAGCACGCCGCCAGATTGAGCGCCCAACAACAAAAGGCTTTTCAGAATCAAAAATTGTCTTTCTTGCGTTGAAAGCGAAGCAAACGCTCCCGAACCACTCCAGTGAAGCCATGAGCCCACCGCATCCCCAGAGACCTGCGAATGCCTTTGTCCTGCCTCATCAACCAAATCGGCTAACCTTGAAAAATCCGCCTTTGCCCCCGATATCAGTGACATTGTGCGGGAGTAATGAAAAGACGGATCCACTTCGGGCGTGTAAAGCTCAACTTGCTCCAGAGACACAGAAAGCGATTTGCGATTAAAAAACTGCGCCGCGCGAGAGCGAAACTGCTCTTCACTCTGCTGCATAAACCAACGACGATTGATTTCCTCCATCGATTTAGTCTTCCACCGATTGGAAGATGCCGCTGTTGGCTCGCAGAACTCTTGCTCTGAAAAGCGTTGTTCGATTCGATTACGAAGCTGAATCAGAGACGCTGGAGTAAACTCGCCCGAGGGCCCATCGAACGCAGAAAAAACACTGTGCCTCGGAGTGCGATAGTACTTCCAAAAGCTTCCAGTCAGAATCAGGCGTACACGATGAAGGACGTGCGCTCCTCCGCGCTTCACAGCATCGTGCAAATAATGATCAACCCGCTGCAAATAGGACTGGTGGCGCTTCAGGAACTCCGCGGAAAGAATCGAAGGTAATGCATGGGAGTTCGGGGCCGAGATCACCACAAGCGGTTGACCATCAGCGTCGAGAGCCAAGCATTCGGGCTTTTGCAAAACGTCTCGGGGGATACCCGAGTTCGGGTAAGCGATAGCCAGCTCTGGCGACACCACCAGACTTACCGAAATATTCCGATCCGCCGCCGCCTGCAAAAATTTCGATAAAAGATGAGAAATATCGGCTTCCACTGCCTGCCAGGGTACAAAACTGACAATTTCGCTCACCCCTCTTTGGATGAGCTGATCTAAACGCTCGACTAAGACAGTCGGACGGAATTCCCAATAATTCACCACTATTCGAAGAGGTGAGCCGACTGGTTGATTTCTCTGTATCCCCAACACGCGATCAAGTATTACATGCGTCAAATAAAAATCAAAGGAGTCGCTCCCCTATGTCTTTTTTTTCGGGCTTCTCGGAAGAAGAAAAATTGCTTCAAGACACGGTGCGTCAATTTGCCCGCGATCACTTGGCTCAAAAGATTGAAAAACTCGACGAAGAAGAAGGCTTTAATCGCGAAGCTTTTCACATCCTTGGAAGCCTCGGACTGCTCGGGATCACTGTGCCCGAATCTGATGGCGGAGCGGGTTTAGGCGCCACAGCAGCCACCATCGCCTTTGAGGAAGTCGCGGCAGTCGACGCGTCTACGGCGCTCTCCTTCCTGGCCCATTCGATCCTTTGCGTGAATCAGGTCGCATTAAATGCGAGCCCGGAACAAAAGAAAAAATACCTCCCCAAACTGATCTCCGGCGAATGGCTCGGAGGAATGGGAATGACCGAACCCGGCTCAGGCTCCGATGCGCTAGCCATGCGCACTCGGGCAGTTCGATCAGCAGATGGCAAAAGTTATACTTTAAACGGAAGCAAAACCTTTATTACCAATGGCCCGGTTGGCGAGGTCTTTTATTGCTACGCAAAAACCGGTGAGGGCAAGAAAGATATCTCTACTTTTCTGATCGACAGATCGATGAAGGGGTTCTCTACCGGTAAGAAATTTTCAAAAATGGGCATGCGAGCGTCTCCCACGAGTGAGCTGATTTTTGAGAATTGTCTGATCGACTCCAGTCAGCGGGTCGGTAACGAGGGCGATAGCCTCAAAATGATGATGCGAAACCTGGACTTAGAAAGAATCACAATCGCAGGAATCTCACTTGGTATCGCCCGTGCTGCCATTGATGCTGCCGTCACTTACGCTCGCGATCGAAAACAGTTCGGTAAACCGATTGCTTCTTTGGGCGTGATCCAGGAAAGAGTTGCCGAGTCATCGGCCTGGTATGATGCCTGCCGAGCCCTAACCTACCAGTGCGCCAAACTCTGGGACGAGGGCAAGCTTGAAGGAAAAGAGGCCTCCGCGATGGCAGCAAAAGCAAAGCTAACCAGCGCACAAATGGCTACCAAGGTCGCTCTCGAGTGCATCCAGATTTTAGGGGGCTACGGATATATTCGGGAATTTCCAGTAGAGCGATACATGCGAGACGCCAAGCTTATTGAAATCGGGGCAGGAACCAACGAGATCCTTCGACTCATCATCGCCCGCCAAATCTTAGGCGAAGCTTCTTTGGGGTGACCGAAATGAACTTTGAAGCCTCTGCAGTTCAAACCGAACTTCGAAACCTCACTCGAAAATTCGCTCAAAAAACGATCGCTTCGACTGTTGAACAAGATGAGCGAGATGGTCTTTTCCGTACCGAATACATTCAGGAGCTGGGCACCCTAGGTCTTACCGGAATTCCTGTCCCCGAAGAATACGGCGGGGCTGGTCTTGGATACCAGGACTACATTGTGGCAATTGAGGAGCTAGCAAAAGTAAGCGCCGCTTATGCCATTAGCGTCGCAGTCACAGGACTACCTCAGATTATTCTTTCGAGCTTTGGTACCGAAGAACAGAAAAAACACTATATTCCTCCACTGGCCTCAGGATCAGCGATTGGCGCTTTTAGTCTATCTGAGGCCGCCTCCGGATCGGACGCAGGCGCACTACTTACGACCGCGCGACTTGAAGGGGATCACTACGTCATCAACGGAACCAAGCTATGGACCACTCAAGCCGATAGCGCCGAGGTGATGATTTTAATGGCCCGCACAGGTGGCGCCGGACCACGTGGCATTTCGGCCTTTATCGTTCCAAGATCCGCCCCTGGCATCAGTATGGGGAAGCGAGAAAGAAAAATGGGTCTGCACATCTCGCACACGATGGAAGTGGTTCTCAGCGATGTCAGAATCCCCGTAAAAAACATGGTCGGTACCGAAGGAGAAGGGTTTAAAATTGCTCTCTCCGCGCTCGATAGCGGTCGAATCACCATTGCTGCAGTGGGAATCGGACTGGCGGCAGCGGCTCTAGAAGTTGCCGCGAATCACGCTCGAGAAAGATATCAGTTCGGTAAGCCCATCGGAGAACAGCAGGGAATTCAATTCATGATGGCCGACATGTCCACCCAATTAGACGCCGCTCGCCTCTTAGTTCAACGAGCAGCCTGGCTTCGAGACAATCATCAGCCGTTTACGACAGAGGCCGCAAAAGCCAAGATGTTCGCCACAGACATGGCAATGTCCGTAACCACGAATGCTGTCCAAATTCTTGGAGGATCCGGCTACACCCAGGACTTTCCAGTAGAGCGCTTTATGCGAGAGGCGAAGGTGCTTCAGATTGTAGAAGGCACCAACCAGATTCAACGGATTATCATCGGAAGAGAAGCGCTCCGAAGTCGCGAATTTTAGTCTGAAAGGAAGTCATATGAGTCAAGCCACAGCCACCCGCCTAGGAAGCTCGCCCGTCCGACTGGATTGGACAGGACTAGCTTCTAGCCCAACAAAACCGGGTCCCATGACGGCCCTATCGCGAACATCGAATGAGGCCTGGGATCACCTATGCGGGCTTTTTTTAAGTGACCAAGTAGGGTTTTACGCTGCTCCGACCAAAGACGAGCTCTCTCAGCTCAAAGCTTCAAAGATTTTAGCTGCTGATCTGTGCACTCAAAAAAATATCACCGATGTCTTGTTTTTAGGAATTGGGGGCAGCGCACTTGGACCGATCTGTGTCCTCTCCGCTCTTGAACACCGCCGTAAAACTA
>JAGWZD010000118.1 GCA_018968995.1 Bdellovibrionales bacterium | reverse complement strand
ATACCGTCCATGCGGTTGATACCAATAATGCCCTCATAAAAATTCGGATGATGGGTATTGATGCGCCGGAGTCCCACCTCATCACAGATCATGGGTCCGTAGGCCAGTTTCCTTGGGGCCCCGAGGCCAGCGATTCACTCAAAAAAATGCTGAAAGTGGGTGACCGAATTGAAATTGAGGATTTCGGAAAAGATAAATACGGCCGCACCTTGGGACATCTGGTTTTGAACGGCCAAAACATCAACATTGAGCAAGTTGCTCGTGGCCAAGCGATCACCTATGTGATTTGCGATCGTGGTCATTGTACTCAGAAAAATTTAGAAGAAGGGCATACCAGTGAGTTGGTCGCCGCCTGCCGCGCAGCTGAAAAAGCTGGGCTGGGAGTTTTCAGTCCAGCCCGCCCGCTTCAGGAAATGCCTTTTGAGTTTCGTCTTCGGATGCAGAACCGTATGGCGGATAAGTTTGTGGGCAATATGGCGACCAAAGAATACTTTGGTCCAGATCGCTATAAAGAAGTGCCCGTCTGCGATCGCATCTTTTTCATGTCTGAGGCCGACGCGAAAAACTTAGGGTACACTCGTCGCTAAGTTGGTTATTTTGTCTTAAATCGAAGATTTTTAACGCCGGCCTCGGGAAAGCACTGGCAGGCAAGGCGCCATCCTGACTCAATCTCAGCTGGGGTGAGGTGCTCGAGCTCGCGGTCCGTGACACGTGACAATAGCTGTGCGCGCTGGAGCGGCTCTAGTGTGCTTTGAATTTTGTCTCCTCCACAGATTCCATGTCCACCACAACGGCTTCCTAAGTTGAATTCGATCGATTGAGCGTGCGCAAGAATGTTGAGCTGCGGCTCGCAGAAATCGCTGGGGAAGCATTGTCCCTGGGGGTCTATAAACTCCACTTGTGGGGTGTCAGACATCTCTCTGTTATGGTAGCGAACCCCGTGTGATTCAACCTGGAAAAGCAGCTCTTGTGCTAGCTCCGATGGAGGGCGTAACCGATTTCCCCATGCGCCGGTTCATGACCGAGCGCGGAGGCTTCACGCATTGTGTTTCAGAGTTTATTCGAGTGAGCCAAGAAATTCCTCCTCGTAAGGCCTTTCGGGAGTTTGTTCCAGAATTAGCCCAGGGATCGCAGACGGCCGTAGGAACTCCAGTTCAAGTTCAGTTATTGGGGGGCGACCCTGAGAAGCTGGCTGAGGCCGCGTCTTTAGCCTGCTCGATGGGCTCTCCAGGAGTTGATCTGAATTTTGGCTGTCCTGCACCTACGGTGAACCGGCATGACGGAGGGGCCACGCTTTTAAAGTATCCGTTACGAATTCGCGCCATCGTTGAAGCTGTTCGGCGCTCTGTTCCCTCCCATTTACCAGTATCGGCAAAAATGCGTTTGGGGTGGGATGGAGTAGACGCAATCTTCGAGAATGCCTCGATGGCCGCTGAAGGAGGGGCTTCCTGGATTACTATTCATGCAAGAACGCGAATGGCCGCGTATCAGCCGCCTGTCTTTTGGCGTCAGATTGGCAAAGTAAAGCAGCAGCTTGGAACTCTTCCGATTTTAGCGAATGGAGATATCTGGACTCTCGAGGATTTCGTTCGTTGTCGTGAGGAGAGTCAATGCGAACATTTTATGATGGGTCGTGGGGCTCTTGCAAATCCAGACCTAGTGCACGCTGTAGCCCGAGAGCTGGGGCTGCCTAATGATCAGTCTCGCACATCGACCTCTTTGATACGTGAGTGTTGGGCGCCACTACTACAGCGGTTTATTGAGATTTCTCTCGATTACTTTCCTGTGCAATCAGCGGTTCTTGCTCGATGCAAGCAATGGATTCGGATGGCCGAGCGAAACCGCGGTCTAAACTGGTTTGATGAAGTCAAGCGCATCCCGACGCTTCAAGGTCTTCAGGAGTATTTTGGTCTGAGCGAGGTGAGCTTAGGATCGAGAGAGATCAATCCCTAGCAACTCATTTGAGTCCGGGTCACATCTTGTGGTGACTTGAATAGGGCGGCAGCAAACCGAGCAATCTTCGATATAGCTTTGTTCATTTTGACTGGCATCAATCAGAAACGTAATCGTTTCGTTGCAGAAAGGGCAGCTGTCTTCGTGTTCTACAAGAGGACTCATGAAGAAAGGGTTTCCTCAATGTTCCTGAGCAGGATCTCAGCGGACTCTGAAGTGTTAGATAAATGGGTGTTCCAATTTGCTCCGCCTGAGCGGCTGTAACATACCGAGACAATTCCTTCCTGACAGGCCCCTAGACAACCCGACGAATTGACCCGCAACGACATTCCTCTAAATCGAGTTGCAGCGCTCGTCTTAACTATCTCGCGTAGTTTCTCAGATCCCTTGGCTCCACAGCTTTCCCGTGGCTTGCCGTCGGCGCTGGCAGAGCGAGTATTCGTACAAATGAACAAATGAGCGTCATAATCCTTGGCCATGGCTTTATCCTGACATGGAGTGGTGAAAGTTTAAACTGCTTGGTAGGCTTGAACTATGGCACGATTCGCTGGGTTGGGGTTTGCTCTATTGATTTCAGGTTTCACGTCGGTCTCCTGGGGGGCGGATTCTATACATCCTCGGGTTCAAAGCATTGAGGCAGACGAAACCAGGATTTACACCAATCAACCCAAAAAATTGGATATCCGAGTGTCGATTTCGGCCTCGACTGAGGAAACGCCGGGCTCGAAGTGGAATTTGGTACAGGTCGATGCAGAGGGTCATTTCGTTCGATACATTGGCATTCTGTTTTTTAACCAAAAAAAAGGAATTTACTTCAGAAAGCTCGAGCTTCAAGAGCGGATCCCTGGCAAGCGATTCTTTGAAGTGGTGACGGATCGCGAGCTTGAACCCTTTGTGCAGGCGCAGCGGCCTCGTTTAGAGATCGAGATTCTCCATCGCCCTACATTGACTGAGATTCTGACGGGTCTCTGGAAGAAACTCGTCGGTTGGAGGTGGAGTTCAGATTGGAGCCATCGGTCTGTAGCTGCTGAGGGTGTTCCGACCACTTCACCAAGAAATTGCAGTGAAAAAATTCAAGGCAGTTGGTTGCCATTTAAAGAGGGTGAGGGTCCAAAAACCGCTCAGTACCAAAAAGGAACTCTCTCAGTGGGCGGTGTGTATGCGGCCCTTCGTGCGGAGACCGACTTACCCCTCAAGGAAATTGTGGAGCAGCTTTGGAATCCCGCTCAGCTCAAGAATCCCCGGAACACAAAGTTGAAGCTGTCGGAAGTCATTGAAGCAAACGGGGTGAAAAAACGCGAAGTCGACGTCAACGTGCGACCTTTTCTTTTCGTGAATCTTGATTGGAAGGAATCTTGGGTTTTGCGTGAGCTTCGCCCAGGAGAGATCTATCGAATTGAATATTCTAAAATCGCTGGTGAGGAGCGTCTCAAGCATTTTTGTGGATGGATGGAAGTGAAGAAGTTAAGCAGCTCACGTGCCGAGCTTGTTTTTCTTGAGGAAATAGAGGCGTCTCATCGGTCTCCCGAGGATGTTCTGAATGGACATCTTGGAACTTTAGACATGTTGAATCGCGTCTTAAAAGCTCAGTAATTTTTCAGACGACAACTTGGCTTAAAGGATCTGCAGGATTCGATAATCCCGCGTCCCTGATGCCGTAGGAATGCTGAACTGATCACCAGTTCTTTTCCCAAGAATGGCCTCTCCCAGCGGAGATTGAGGCGTGAGAACCTGAACCGGCTGTCCTTCGTAATGAGTGATGAGACCGCCATTTTGAGGAACCAAAAAAATCCAAAGCTGCCTGCCCGAGAGCTCTACCAGAACTAGGCTAGCTGGCGCGACAGCGTCACCTTCCTCATGCGGGCGAATCGGAAGAAACCGATACATCAATAGTGCTCTTTCCATGGATTGGATCTCGGAGCTGGGCAGAGCATCGGCAGCATGCTTTTGGCGAAGCTCTAAGAGCTCTTCTTGAAGATGCTTGGTGATGATTTGAATCAGAGCCCTTTTTTCCATAGTCGTATTATCTATTAGCCTGTTTTTCGTTTTGGAAAAAGGGCGGCGAGAGCTGGAGTAGGAATTTCAGAGGGACTTTTGAATCTCCACTGTGGTTTATTGGGTTTCTGGAAGTCCTTATCGATCAAGCGAGAGCGGACGCCCTCAAAAAAGTCTCCCGATTTGAGGCAATTGAGCGAAGCTTGAAGCTCCCACGAAAATGCTTCTGAGAGAGAGAGCTCTTGCTGAAGCTGCTCTGCGGTTAAGCAAAGAGAAAGAGGCGAGGCTCGAGAAATCATCTCGAGTGCCTCTCGCAATTCCACAGGACAGTCCTTCGAAGAGGCGGCCGCTTGAGCAGCCGACCAGATTTTACTGGCGACGACCTGAGGAGCTAGAGAGGACCCCGAGGCAAAACCGAAGAGTTTCTCGATCCATTTCTCATTTTCTTTCCACCCTCGATAGGGGGGGAGCCTCAGTGTTGGACTGATCTTTTCGCAGATGAGTTGGCAGAGGCTCTGGTGATTAAGCTCTTCAGAGACTTCAAGAGTCTCTAATTGATCTACGATGATCGCGAGATCTTCTTGTTTGCAGTAATGAGTGGCAAGACCCAGCTCAAGCAGGTCAGAGGGGCCCACTCTCGCGCCTGTGAAAGCCATAAACGCAGCCCAGGCGGAGGGCAGCTGTCTCAGAAAATAGGAAGAGCCCACATCTGGATATAAGCCGATGGAGACTTCTGGCATGGCCCAAATAGAAGACTCGCAGATGACTCGGAAGGGTGCGCCCCGAATTAATCCAATTCCGCCCCCCATGGTAATTCCATGAGTGAGCGCAACGATGGGTTTTGAGAAGTTCCAAACCTTTTGGTCGACTAGGTATTCTTTGTGGAAAAATTCAGCTCCGTAGCTGATATTTTTTGATCTTTCAAATTCCTCAAAAATCCGTCTGACGTCTCCACCAGCGCAGAATGCCTTTGGATTCAGATGAGGAGGAGCCCAAAGAAGGACAAACCGAATTTTCGGATCCAACTGAGCCCTCTCTAGAGCGTCGTTGAGTGAAACAAACGCTTCCAGATCTAGAGCATTGAGCCTCTCGGGCTTCAGGAGTTCGATGATAAGACTAGAGCCGCTTTTTGATCGTCGAGAGGAGATCTGCATCTTGAGGTTCTTTTTTGATTCTCGCAGGGCTTATTGTCACGTCTTTTTCTACTGAAATTGCCAAAAAAGGGGTGTTCATAATGACACATGTTCAATTCCTTACAATCAGGTACCCTCAAACAAGTGAAGTCGGGGTCTCGAAAAATTTTTTTATTGGACGATGACTTAGCGTGGAGAGCCACTTTGACTCGCTGGATGTCGGACTGGGGCTTTGAAGTTCTGGTTGCCTCCAGTTTTGAGGAGTGGACATCAATCATGTCTGTTGAGAGACCAGACTTGCTGATAGTGGATCCCTCATCATTCGAGCTCGATATTTTAGAGTCCGTAATGGATTTCGCTTCTTCGAGTGAGACCCCAGTGATTGTAGCATCGGACGCATCGTTGGCCGAGCGGGCTTTGGAGCTGGGAGCTGGAGATTTCATTCCAAAACCCTGTCATCCGGCTTTGATCCGATCTCGGATTAAACTACAGCTGAAGTTACTGGATGCTCGTTCGGTGATGAACCAGGTAAATGAGGATTTAGAGGTAAAAATCAATGAGCGCACCGGTGAGCTTGAGCGGCTGAATCGTCTCTTTCTACAGTTTGTGCCCAAGAAAATTCAGGAAAGGATCAAGTCCAGCTTAAATGTCGAACCCGGAATTTATCATGATGCTCGAGTAACTGTTTTATTTCTCGACGTCCGAGGTTTTACAAGTATCGCTGAAAAGATTGGTCCGGAGAAAAGTGTGAACCTTCTGGGGGAACTTTTTCAGCGATTCGTTCCAATGATTTCGCGCCATCATGGGTATATTGATAATTTTGCTGGCGACTCGTTCATGGCAATCTTTGAGGGAGAAAACTCAGCTAGAAACGCTGCTGAGGCAGCGATGGGAATTCAACGATTAGTGTTTTTTTTAATGGATTCCAAAGCTCAGACTGTCATCGAGGTAGAAAAAATTCGAGTTGGAATCGGAATCAACACGGGGCATGTGGTTTACGCCGCCATTGGTTCTGACGAGCGAATGGCAAGCACTGTGATCGGAGATCAAGTGAACTTGAGCGCTCGTATGGAGAAGCTCACAAAAACATTTCAATGCCAAATTTTGGTCTCTGCGAGCACTCATGCAGAGTTGCCTGAGAAAGTTCGCCATCAAGGGTGTCGAATAGTCGACAACCTCAAGGTACGGGGGCGCTCTGAGCCGGTGGAGGTTTATGAGCTTTTTTCAGGAGATCCCGATTGGATCTTGGAGAAAAAGCGCGAAATTCTAACGATCTATCATTCTGCTTTGGCCGCTTATGCGGACTGTCGTTTCGACGAGGGACTTCTTCTCTTTCGGGAGTGTTTGAAGGTTTTTCCGCAGGATGCTGTGTCGCTCGAGTATGTTCGACGGTGCCGGTACTTTCTGAAAGCTCAGCCTGAGCCCGGTTTTTTT
>JAGWZD010000117.1 GCA_018968995.1 Bdellovibrionales bacterium | reverse complement strand
AGCTCTTCAATCAATGGGCTTGGTTTTGCTTTCTCAACCACTTTGCCGATAGATCCAATAAAGTCTAAGCCAGCCTCAGTGGACAAAGCGAGAAGATCGACCACAAACGGAAGGGCCCGCTTCACCTGCCGCTGCCGAGCCTGAATACGGCTGATGATCCACAAATCAGGCAAAAACCAGCCCACAACCGAGATCAAGAGCAAATGCCAAACAGCCACATCCAGAAATCCGGTGACCTGCAAGATCATCGCGATAAAAGGCGCCCCTACAATGAGGAAGAACTTAAACGCAATAAATTCGTCCGGAGTAAACTCCTCACGAAGTCCTGCCGAAATCAGTCTGCGCTTATAGTGAGCTCTTCGGCCGTCCCAAAGGGGTTTGCCACGGACCATGGGAACGATATACTGAGAAAACAAGGGTCGAGTCACTCGCACGAAGTCGTTTGAGGCCTTGCGATTTTTATTATCTCCCAGGTTTTCAGCGGCTTGGCGGGACTCCTCTTCTTGAAACAGGAAACGCGCCACTAAAAAAGTAGCAAAGAATGCAAAAGCGTACCCAAAATACAGTACAATCTTTCCTGAGCCGAATAGATCACTCGCACCAAACATGGCACTCTGGTCTCCGTAGAGATGCTAAACTAAACACTTATCGGAACTCGCGATGCCTATCTTAAAAAGAATACGTCAATTTGCTGTCGCTGTCTGGAACGAGTTTCAAGAGTGCCAACTGCTGATGGTTGCCTCAGGGCTGGCCTACACCACGCTTCTGTCACTCATCCCCCTTTTCGCGGTTAGCTTCGCGATTTTTCAGGCTTTTGGAGGATTAGAGCGGGTGTATGCAACTCTTGAGCCTCTCTTACTTCAGAACCTGACCGAAGGCTCCGGTGAGGTTGCCCTCACCTCCATTCGCAAGTTTATTGGGAACGTTCATGCCGGAGCCGTAGGAATATCGGGATTTTTAGGTCTGCTTTTCACCAGCATCAGTCTGCTCTTTAGCATCGATAAAGCGATCAACAGAATTTGGAGGGCTCCGGAAACGCGAAGTTTCTTTCAACGATTAGCCACCTATTGGTTTTTTATTACGCTCGGGCCGATGGCGCTGGCTGTCGCCATCGGTGTCCTCAGTTCTAAAGAGTTGCCTTTGGCGAGGCTTTTTCCGGGAAAGTTCGGTTTAATGGTCCTCGGTACCACCGTTTTCTTTTGGATCTTTAAGTTTATCCCAAATCGTAAAGTTCATTGGCGACCGGCACTCATTTCAGCGGGATGCACTGCCGTGATCTGGAGCATCGCTACTGTTGCCTATCAGTTCTATACAAAAAGACTGGTGAGCTACGACAAGATCTACGGCAGTCTAGGTGCGATTCCGATTCTTCTATTATGGATCTACATTATTTGGGTCATTGTTCTTACTGGAGTTGTCGTTACGGCCGTCCTTCAAAGAAAGTATGATTTTAAGTGAATCAGGCAAAATCCATGAACATGAAGCAACTCACTTCCGGACTCCTACTAGCCATTTTATTTCTTCCTGGCGTTTCTAGACCTGTACAGGCAAAGGTTCAAAAAAATGAACCCCGCTGGGACAACTGGTATACGGTCACTATCCTACCGAATACTCCTTACGCATACTATCATGAGTTGCTGCAGCTCACGAAAGGACGCCTACACTTCAAAACTGATATGTGGAAAAAAGAAGAAGGTTTCATTAACTCTGAGCAGCTCGGAGTTTTTAGCCTCGACGATGCCGCGCTAACGCCGCTTTTTTACAATTTTCACGCGAACTATCGAGCAACAGAAATTAGCATCGATGGCACTGCTGAGAAAGGGCTCATGAAAGTTCGCATCAAGCGCGGACAACAAGAACTCCCTTTAATCACTCGAGCGATTCCCTCAAAGGCATTTTTTGCCAGTATTTTTCCAGTTTGGCTGCAGCGAACTTTAAATAGCACTCCTGAGAACATCGTGAAGTCGGCCACTCAACCGTTCATTGCAATACTAGAGGATAATCAGGACTCTGGATTTGCTGCGGAAAATGGTCGATTTCAGGTTGTTCCTGAAGATGAATATGCCAAGTCAACGCAGAGTGTTCGCGTACAGGTAGACTTTAACAGCCAAAGATCTTTCTGGTACCTTGATAAAAAGGGCGTGCCTATTAGAATCGAGATGCCTGGGCAAAAGACCCGCATCGAAAGATCCACCGAGAAACAGGCTAAGTCCTTCCTGAATACCCAGTGATTCGAAGACTACTGAGCACACTCATTTCATTAGGGATTATTTTTATACTCAGTCGAGGGCTGATTCGCTCGCTTCCGGGAGATCCCCTCGACTCGCTTTTAACTGAAACAGCGATAGCGATACCTCGAGAGAAAATCATCCAAGATCTGAATCTGCATCTTTCATTTACCGAGGCTTGTTTGTCAGATTTTTTACGTCTTCTGAAAGGTGATTTAGGATACTCCCTGGTCACACGAGATCCGGTACTGCCTCTATTGCTTCGAAGTCTATCAAATACGCTGATGCTATCGCTCGGAGCCCTGACCCTATCCTTGATCTTCGCGCTGCCAAGTGCGATTTTTTGCAGCTATCCGTTTCGTTCGAGAAGTTTTCAGAATCTTGCCGTTACTCTACGTGGGTTGATGTTGGCTTTTTTAACCTTCCCCATGGCGTGGACAGGTCCAATTCTTCTTTATCTATTTGCAGTAATGTTTCCATGGTTTGAATTTCGGGGATCGTTTTTTCTAGCCTGTATCTCACTGGCTCTGCCGCTTGCCGGCGGTTGGAGCCGCATGATTGAAATGCGAATCCGCGAGGAGATGACACAGCCCTACTTCCAGGCTGCGAGAGCTCGGGGTATACCACTTGTCTCAGTGATCTCGAAGAATGCTCTGGCGCCCTCTGCAGGAGCGCTTCTCGGAATCTTGGGTTCGCAATTTGGATCATTATTAGCGGGTTCGTTCATCGCTGAATGGATTTTTGATTTGCCAGGAATAGGCATTACTTGGATTCATGCAATTCTACAGCGAGACTACCCTGTCATGGAGGGAGCCACGTTATTCGGCGCCAGCTGCTGTCTCTTTGGAGTACTCCTTGGTGATCTCCTCCAAAAGGTTTGGGATCCTAGGCAACGAGATGAGGCTACATTATGATCACTCGGATGCTTGCAAAAGGGTGGCTGATCCTCTGGTTTGGAGGGACGATCCTTTATTGGGCGATAGGGTCTCCAGCCACCGTGAATGTCGACAACGCACTTGCCAAGCCGAATTTTTTTAACCTACCTGGAGGAGCAGATACCTACGGGCGAAACCTTTTATTAGTTTTATCTCAGGCCTCTCTACTGAGTTTCATATTTGCACTTACCTGCGTCTTCGTCATCACCAGTATTTCGCTTTTAGTAGCCGGACTCTCTCCAAATCTTCCTGCACGCATCTCACGCGGTATAGAGTGGATTATCCAGTTGCTCCTCGCCTTTCCGTCTCTTCTCTTTGCTATTATGATTGCCGGATTTCTGGGCCCCGGAAAAACAACGATGGCGCTAGCTTTGGTCTTGGGTGGAACCCCGTGGATGACTCGAGTTCTCTGGGTCAGAGCTCGAGAAATCTCTCAGCAAGAATTTGTATGGGCAGCACGCTCTCTCGGTGCGGGTCCGTTCCGACTTGCCACCAAACATTACCTGCCGCACCTCCTATCTCTGGCAACTGTCAAAATTCCATCAATGCTAGCGCAGGCAATCATGACGGAGGCGTCGCTAAGTTTTCTTGGCCTGGGATTTCCAATAGGTCAGGAAAGCTGGGGCTCCCTTCTAGCTCAGGCTCGCGACTACCTAATCGAAGCCCCCCATATTTCGATCGTCGTAGGAGTACCCTTGTTCTTATCGCTGCTTTCGCTCGAGGTTATTTCCAAACCTGCCCCTACCGAGTTAGTCTAAAGGACCTATGAGCCTGACTAAAGAAGCCATCAACCAAGTGGGCGAACTTTTTATTATGGGGTTTGCCGGGTTAGACCTATCGCCTGAAACAGCGTCTTTTATTCAGCAATCCGGAATTGGTGGGGTGATTCTATTCTCTCAGAATTACGACTCTCCCGCTCAGGTGGCCGAGCTCGTGAACCAAGTGCAAGACTGTAAGTCTAGCTCTCCTCTTTGGATTTCGGTTGACCACGAAGGCGGTAAGGTTCAACGCTTTAAAAAACATTTCACCCGGATTCCTGAGGCGGCCGATATCGCTGCGACCAACTCGCCAAACTTGGCCTTTGAGATCTCTAGTTTGATGGCCAAAGAGCTGGCCGCTGTAGGGGTCAATCTCAATTTTTGCCCAGTCGCCGATATCAATACCAATCCAAAAAATCCGATTATTGGACGTCGAGCCTACGGTGAAACCGAAGATCAGGTTTCAAAATTTGTAACTGCCATGGTCCGAGGACATCTTACAAATGGGGTTCAACCTTGCGTGAAGCACTTCCCTGGGCATGGGGATACCACCGTTGACTCTCATCTTGCTCTTCCGAAAGTAACTACTCCACTGTCAGTGCTCATGGAACGTGAACTCAAGCCATTCTCGAAGGCCTTCAAAGCAAAATGCGCGATGGTAATGACCGCTCACATTTTATTTCCAGAGCTCGACGCGGAATTTCCAGCAACCTTGTCCTCGAAAATTCTTCGTAAAATGCTTCGCGAGGATTTGAGATTCAGCAAAATAATCATAAGTGATGATCTTGAAATGAATGCAATCACTGATCACTACGGCGCGGAAGAGGCTCCAAGGCTCGCTATTCAAGCGGGATGTGATCTTCTGATCTACCGAAGCGAGAAGGCTACTCGCCTGGCGCATGCCGCACTGGTAAAGGCTCTCGAGACCGGAAAACTGGCGCCAGAGATTGTGATGACAGCTGTAGAGCGCTGCCGAAGCGTTAAAAAAGAAGCATTATTGAAATATCGAGCTCCAGTGGTCGCCGAAGCCGCAAAACTTGTAGGCCTACCTGAACATCTGGCTATCGTGAATCAGATTCAGCCCAAGGCCTAAGGGCATTGGATTAAAAGCCAGAATACTCTTTAAATTCGCCATAAACAGACCTCAGTCCGTCGGCGATTTCCCCAAGAGTGGCCTGAGCGCGCACGGCATCTAGAACCAACCCTTGGACATTGCCTGACCCCTTGGCCCCATCTTTTAAGGCCTTCATTGCATGATCAAAGGCAGCACCAGAACGCTGAGAGCGATAAGCACGAACCCTCTCCACCGCTCGACGCTCCACCTCAGGAGAAATTCTCATAATCTCCACCTTTGCCGACGCGCCCTGATCCCGAAAGCAGTTCACCCCAACAACTTTGATTCGTCCTGAGTCAATCGCCTGCTGATCACGATAGGCCGAATCTAAAATCTCATTTTGAATATAGCCAGACTCAATGCAGGAGACTGTTCCTCCTCGCTTTTCGATTTCACCTAGATAGGTCCACACTCTTGCCTCGATCTCATCAGTCAGAGACTCGATGAACCAGCTTCCGGCCAGAGGGTCCACAGTCTGAGTCACATTCGATTCATAGGCGATCAATTGTTGGGTTCGAAGTGCAATCCTTGCAGACTCTTCAGTTGGCAATGCCAGCGCCTCGTCAAAAGAGTTCGTATGAAGCGACTGAGTACCACCCAGGACAGAAGACAACGCCTGCAACGCCACACGCACCACATTATTCTGTGGCTGCTGAGCGGTGAGCGTCGATCCTGCGGTTTGACTATGAAACCTAAGAGCACAGGAACGCGCCTGTTTGGCTCCAAAACGGGATCTCATAATCTTTTCCCAAATTCTTCTGGCCGCACGAAACTTTGCAATTTCCTCAAAAAAATCGCTATGAACATTAAAAAAGAACGAGAGCTGCCCTGCAAAATCGTCTACTGGAAGACCGCGATCGATAGCAGCTTGCACATAAGCAATTGCATCTGCGAAGGTAAAAGCTAACTCCTGAACTGCTGTCGATCCAGCCTCGCGAATGTGATATCCAGAAATGCTAATTGGATTCCACTTGGGCGCATATTTCGAGCACCAATCGAACATATCCGTAGTGATTCGAAGGGCTCCCTCAGGGGGATAAATAAAATTCCCTCGAGCAATATACTCCTTGAGTACGTCATTCTGAACGGTGCCTCGGAGATCTGTAGACTGGACACCGTTTTCTTCAGCTACCGCCACGTAAAATGCGAGAAGAATTGAGGCAGTAGCGTTGATTGTCATCGATGTGGATACACCCGCGAGATCAATCCCGGAAAACAAGGTTCGCATTTCATTTAAAGTAGAGATCGACACTCCCACTTTACCCACCTCACCAAGCGATCGAGGGTGATCTGGGTCGTACCCTAACTGCGTAGGAAGATCGAATGCCACAGAAAGTCCCATCGTTCCTTGGGACAGCAAATAATGATACCGCTGATTCGACTCCTCAGCTGTGCCGAAACCTGCGTACTGGCGCATGGTCCAAAGCCGCCCGCGGTACATATCTTTTTGAACGCCACGAGTAAAAGGTGCCTCGCCCGGTTTTCCTAGCTTTACATCGCGCGATCCAGTGTCCTGCACCCAAGGA
>JAGWZD010000116.1 GCA_018968995.1 Bdellovibrionales bacterium | reverse complement strand
CCTTACCGCCTGAATTCCTGGCGGTTGCGGACACAGAGGTTCAATCTGCATGCCTATTAAAAACCTGAATCTCATCCACTGTTTGCAGACATATTCGGGGATTTAGAGAAGCAAGAAGAATTTTCGTGGGAGCAAAATGCCCCCAAGCGTAGTCGTTCCAAGCTGTTCAGCGTTTAGACAGCTGCAATGGATGCACACAACGCCGAGTTCCCGGCAGTTCGCCGACATCGGCATGTAACTCTCTAAATTTACGTTCTTTTACTTGAATGGTGGCGCCATTCTCCACGTTGGCACCCTTCATGCGATCGACTCGTTTTATGAAATCTACCCTTTTACGTCACTCTTTTGGAACTTTGACCTCAATGACCCTGCTACTCACTGCCACCCTGGTACCACTCGATCCAGCACACGCTGAAGTCTCTGAGAAGCTTGAAGAGTCAGCCAAAGCTCTGCGCCTCACCCAATCCTCCCAGATCAACGCTGAAAAATTAGTTCAAACAGTCAAAGAAGCCATTTCGGCAAAGAAAGAAGTGATCCATAGCAACGAGCAGAGAATTCAAAAGCTGCATTCGGACCAAAAGGCTGAAGACCGCCTCGCCTTTCGAGACAAAGGCGCAAGCGAGGAAGCAAAAGCCGCTCGAGAAATTACCAAAAGGGATCGCGACACACGCATTAGCGAAACCCGTGAAGCTCTGAAGGCCGACCGGGAGGAGCTGAAGCATCTTGAAACCAGCCTGGAGCGCGCTCAACGTGTGCTGGGTCTCATCAAAGAACGACGCCAATCAGCCCACAATAAGCTTAAGAAAACTGCAGAACAAGAGCACCTAGCTCAAAACTGTGAAAAATCCTCGCTCTTGAAACAGATGGGAACAGGAATCGGAAACGCTTTTGATAGTATCGCCAATATCACCCGTTCTCGTGCAGCACGCGATGAACGCGAAGTTCAGTACCTTGTTAAACTCGCTTATTGTGATCCTGCGCAGGCCGTCAATGATCGACGTCTTGCAAAAGAGCGATCGACTGACGTTTACAAATCCGAACACTCGGAAGAAATCCACCTCGAGGCGTCATCTCAATCTGCCCTTTAAATGAATGCTCTAAAATAAGAACCCCGGCATCTCACACAACGACGAGATGCCGGGGTTTTGTTTTTTTACAATCGGCTAATTCACTCGCTTGCTATGTACTGAACACGTACCGGAAATCGGGTCATGATAGGAGCGCAGCAAGGTGACAGGTTGGCTGGTCTCACTCACTAACGGCAAATCGAAAACCAGCGCTGGCTTATAACCGCCAGAGGCTGAGATCACCATATGATCCTTGCGGAAGATTAAGTTTGCGCTGTTGGCGTAGAGCATGCCTCCGTTCTCACACTGAACGGCAAGCTTGTGAGGATAGCTGGCCGTTGAGCCCGAACTACCGCCCGAACCTGTTGCACTGAGATCAGAGTCCATCAAAGAACGACGAGTATAAATACTCGCCAAAGCGCGACAAACTGTTCCGTTCTCAAAAGTACAACTAAAATCCCAGCGTCTCAGATGATTCCGGACTCCACTAGAGTTGAAATCTTCCTCTGCTCTTGCCCCGGTTCCCGAAGCGAGAAATGAAGTGCATGCCAAAATAAATAAAAATCGTTTGATCACGAGCTATCTCCTTTAAATGTTAATACTTGGAACACACACTTTGCATCGAGCATGCTGGCGCTAGGCATTGAATCGGAATAGACTAAGCAAAGAGAAACAACCGGTGAGTATCAGTCAAAAGCTGAGACAATTTTTTCGTCGAAAGATGATCGAACCCATTCTGAGTCAGCTCTGGCAAGGAGCTAATCCAGAGAAGCTGGCCTGGAGCGTGTCGCTCGGTGGAGCGCTCGGCTTATTTCCCATCCTGGGAAGCACCACGACCCTCTGTTTCGCCGCTGGAGCCATCTTTCGGCTGAACCACGTCGCCATGCAGGCAGTGAATTACCTTGTTTACGGCCTCCATTTGGCGCTTATTCCCGTGTTCATTCGCTTGGGAGAAAAAATTTCCGGGGCAAGCCCGATACTCATCGATCTAGCGGTGATGAAGAATCAGTTTCAATCGGATCCTACTGAATTCTTGAAAACCTTCGGACTGGCAGCATGGCATGGGATTCTGGCCTGGGGAGTCTTCGCTCCGATACCAACATGGTTGACGGCGGAAATCTTAAAAAGAGTATTTAAAAACCTGATGCACTCAAAGTCGCGTTAAGCTTCTTCCACCGCTCCGCTAAGTCCAGCTCGACATTCATAGCCTTTAGGAGATTAAAAACTCCGCCCAGCTTTCGGTGTAAAAAAATGATGCTTCTCGGGGGCAATGAGGCGCGACAGGCCTTGGTTAACTGTAAAGCAGATTCTCGCATCTCCCGAGCATAGTCCGCATCCGCAAATCGAAACGGCTGCTTATCGGGATCAAAGGGCGAAATACTAGATCGCAATAAACTCCAGAGTGCATTCACCCCATCTGCTCCCTCAGAGCGATTGAGTAACTCCAGTTCGTAGAATTTCTCTACGACGGCATCTCTGTTTCCCGCATGTGCTAACTGGAGCAACTGATGGTAGGACTTTCGAAATTCCAGCGAATATCTTTTTACAGCGCCAAAATCGAGCAAAGTGATTGTAGGATTCTCGCGACTATCAGAGTCATCGATCAGAAAGTTGGCAAAGTTTGGATCCGTTTGAACCAGGCCCATTTGAAAAAACTCGATTTCATAAAGATCTAAAATTCGAGAGCCCACTCGTGCACGAACCTCGGCAGAGGGCTGCCGAACACGGACCCAATCCAGAGGCTTTAATCCTCTCTCCCGGCTCATAGCTAAAACCTTCGAAGTAGAAAGCTCTGAGATCACTTCGGGAACGCGGTATCCTGGAAAGCTTTGAATTTTATCGCGATATTCTTTGAGAAAAGTAGCCTCAAGCAAATAGTCGGTTTCCTGGCGAAAAACGCTAGCAATCTCCTCAACAAGAGGCTCAACCTGAACTTTTCTTCCACTGATTAAAAGAACGCTTCGAAGCAAAACATTTAATCCCTGAATGTCACTCTCGAGTGTCTGCGTGATCCCAGGAAATTGTACCTTCAGAGCAATATCACGTCCACCCCAGCGGGCTGCGTGAACCTGGCCAATACTTGCAGAGGCCAGAGGAGAATCTACAAAAGATTCCAAATGTGTGAGCGGATCATGCCCCCACTCTTTTCTTAAGATCTCGCGAATATCGGCACCCGAAAGAGCGGTGCCTTCATCTTGGAGTTTCGACAGAGCATCGATGAACTCTGGAGGAAGAACATCTCTCAGTTCGACGCTGACAGTCTGTCCTAGCTTCATGGCTGCCCCTTTCAATCGGGACAGTCCTTCCAGTAGCACCTGCGCTTGCTCGAGATGCCGAATCGCCCGATCTCCCCCCGAGGCGCTCTTTGCCGCCAGCTTGGCTCCCATTTTCAGGAACTCTAGCCCGCGCGAGGTGATCGACGTAGGAACTCGAAAAGTCGATTTTCGGGAGTCGCTGGAATCAGCGCCCATACTGTTTTACCGCGAGCCGACCGTCATCACCAATTCGTACACCCCACGAAAACCAACGGCGATGCCCACAGCCAACGCCACAGCAGTGGCTAAACATATGGCGAACATTTTCAGATGATGACTAAACGGTGGATTTTGCTCGTGTGAACTCATGGGCCTACCTTACTGTAAATTTCATGAGTGGGAAACACTGGAAGCAACTCTTTAACCCAGGCGGAGGCCTTCGGTACCATGCCCGCGCGCTACTCTATCGAGACTCCCGGTGGATGCCCTTCCGGCAGGACATCCGTTTGTGGCTCGAGGAGTGGATTCCTAGGCCATCGGCAGCGTCTCAAGACCTGCTGGTGATCGCTCCGAGTGGAGGCCACTGCCTACCGAGCTCCTGGCTAGGAAGCTTTCGTTCGGTAAGCGCTGTAGATATCGATCCTCTTGCACCTTTGTTTTTTCGACTGAATCATGCCGCAGCGCTCCCCTCCGGACAGCTGCATTGGATCCACGGGGACGTTTTTCAAGACTGGCAGGATCTGATAGGTCAGCACCCCCATCACCTTATTCTCTTCGGGAACTTTTTAGGTCAGGCACAGGAGGTTGATGAAAAGCAGGCGAAAGTCTGGTTCGACGTCCTCGCGAAGACCCTGGGCGAAAGAAAATGGGCAAGCTTTCACGATCGCTATTCGGGCGTCATCAAACCCATCAAGAACGTCACCGCCTTGGAAACGGGTACGCGCGCCTCATCACAAGAGATTCTGAAGCATTTTTATGCTCCTTATTCCACAGGAGAGCTTTGTGAGCACGAATTACCCCCTATTTTTCCCGAGCAGTCCTCTTACCGATACTGGAGCTGGCCACTCTCTCGACGCCAGTTTCACATCATTGAGGGTTACCACTGCTGAACTTCAGAATCGCTCTCCAGGTTTTTTGAAACGCCGCCGACCCAGGTAACGCAGGCTCTTGAAGATCAGTCCACGAGAACTCCCCTCTTTGTTTTTTGGGAATGTGTCTCTGATTCGAAACACTCCAAAGCCTCGTGATTCGGCTAATTTTGTGGCGAGTGACCACGTGCTTGGTAAGCACTTCTCCTAAAGGCTTCCCTTTTTTTCGAATGGCCTGACTCGGCGGCTCAGCGGGAAAATCCCAGAGCCCCTCACGCCATTCCCCCAAAGCCTGTTTACGTAGCAGGATTTTTTCAGAGCGATCTTGCGCTCGAAAAATCCAAGCATGCCGAACCTCGCTGATTTGAATCCATTCTTTGGCAGGTTTTTTTCCAGGATAGTTTTCGATATTGCCATGGCTGCTGGCCAGGCAGTTTTTACTTAATGGGCACTGCGAACATCGCGGACTTTTGAACGTGCAAACTAAAGCCCCCAATTCCATCACTGCTTGATTAAAGGCGCTAGGAGAAACTCGCAGCCGATTTGCTCTTCGGACGAGGATTCCTGACCATCGCCAAAGATGGGCCTTAAATGATGCATCGCCTTGTGATCGAGAAAGCAAAAGAACTCGAGATAAGACCCGCTCCACATTGCCATCCAGAATCGGCTCGGGCTGACCCAACGCGATCGAGCAAATAGCCCCTGCGGTGTAGGGCCCGACCCCAGGAATTTCCAGCCAAGCTTGACGGTTCTGTGGAAATCCTGATTTTGCGATTTGCTTTGCTCCACGATGAAGATTTCTAGCACGCGAGTAATAACCAAGTCCGGCCCACACCTCGAGCACACTCGCCTCTTCAGCCGATGCAAGCGCCTCGACCGTTGGAAACCGCTCCATAAAGCGCTCAAAATAAGGCAAAACAGTGGCTACTTGGGTCTGCTGCAGCATGATCTCCGAAACCCAAACCCGGTACAGAGTCGGCTGAGCACGCCAGGGTAGCGCCCGGCTCCGCTTAGAAAACCAACGAGACAGCGTCAAAATCGCATCATTCGCACTCTGACCTTTGGATGGTTCTTGCTCGGGCATGGGAGGTGTTTCTAAACTGGTCTTCGCACCATGACTAGACCGTTTCCTCGCCTTGTGAAGAAGTTTTTTCTAACCCTGCTGGTGGCTCTATCGACAGGGCTTGGGCAGGTGTCCTTGACCGAAGCGGCTCAGCGTCCATTTCGAATCGTTTTAGACCCAGGCCACGGGGGGGCGGACGAAGGAACGGTTCACATTGAGCCAACTGGAAGAATAACAGAGAAGGATGTCACTCTGATTCTCGCACAGCAAACAGCAAAAAAACTGCGCTCTCACGGTTTTGAGGTTTTTCTAACCCGAGAAGGCGATATCGATCTTGCTCTTTCAGCTCGGACCGCAATGGCCAATCGCCTCAAGGCGGATGTGTTCATTTCTCTTCATATGAATGCTTCCGCTATTCCTGGGGCAAAGGATGCCTTTGGGATAGAGACCTACTTTTTGAATAGCACTTCGGATGAGTCCTCGAAGCGTTTGGCCCATTTTGAGAACTCCGTCTTAGGTGGCAGTCCAAAAAGTCCAGACTCTCCAGAAGAATTGGACGTCGCTTTAATTTTAAAAGACTTAAGACTCGATGCGAACCTGAGTGAAAGTAAGCGTCTGGCCTGTCACCTTCAACATCAGTTAGTGCAATACACCTCCAATGATCCAGCCGAAGTCGTTGCCACGTCTCCCCGAAACCGAGGGATTAAGCAGGCCCTTTTCTACGTCCTGCTTGGGGCGGACATGCCTGCCGTTTTAGTTGAGGCCGGGTTCTTATCGCGAAACTCTGACCGCAATTTGGTGTTAGCCCTCTCGGGTCAGCAAAAGATTGCCTCAGCGATTACCGCAGCCTTGGAACGGTTTCGAACCCTCAAGGGAACCCAACAAGCAAAACAAGTGGTGAGCACCTGTAAAGTCCGTTGACAGCCACTGCCTAGAAAACAGACCCCCCATAGTTAGTAAAAACCAATAATTTCAATTACTTATAAAATCAGCCGAGTGGCACTGCGCTTGCTCTAGTAGGTCGCAGAGAGAGCACGGAGGAATAGAGATTATGATGTACTTAAACCGAAAAGGAGCCGTTGCAGCCTTCATTGGCGCGCTGGCGCTAC
>JAGWZD010000115.1 GCA_018968995.1 Bdellovibrionales bacterium | reverse complement strand
TTCTCGTTTGGGGGCATCCAGGAATCTCGGTACGGACATGGAGATATCACCGGAAAAGATGGCGTAGAGTTCTGGTCGCACAAGAAAAAGGTCACCACCAAGTGGGTGAATCCACCCGATAAAAACTGGATGAATTAAAAGGTTTTAGACTTAAAGGAGACTTAAAAATGCCTCATACCAATAGCAAATCCCACGTGGTTCTCACCTCGCACCCGGGGCAAATTAGAAAACAAAAGACTCCTCTTCAGTGGGGAGCCAAAGACCCTGTACAGCGCGGCCCAGTGGTCGCCACCACAACGAATCTCGATCACCGAAATTCGATTGGAACCCATAGCGGCAGCTACACCGTGTATCGTGCTTTAGCTAGCGCAGCAGGGGCACTCAATACCGAGCACCGGCCCGATCTCACCAACACAGCGCCGGTAGAAAAAATCGGCCCTCATCCATCGTGGTTTGGGAATCCTCTCGAGAAGGATTTCAAGATTGTATCGATTGATCCTTTTGGCGCAGATGTCGCCGAAGTCTTTAAGCACTGGTTCGATAAAGGCTATGACATCCGTCCAACCATTGCCGTCACCAAGGCTCACATCAACATGCCGGAAATCTCGGAGGCGATTCGAAAAGGTCGCCTTCAAGTGGACGGAAAGCTCATCAAAGAAAACCATGATGTCGTGGTCACCAAAGCAGCCATCGAGCCCGTCTGGTACCTCCCGGGTGTTGCTGCGCGCTTTAATGTCTCTGAGGGTGATCTTCGAAAAGCTCTCTTTCAACACACTGGCGGAATGTTTCCTGAATTGGTCACTAGGCCCGATCTAAAAGTGTTTCTGCCACCTATTGGAAGCACTTCGGTTTATTTTTTCGGTGATCCACAAGGCCTCTCGAATCCCAACAAGGAAGTCACCATCCGCGTTCATGACGAATGTAACGGCTCGGATGTTTTTGGTTCAGACATCTGCACCTGCCGCCCCTACCTCGCTCATGGAATTGAAGAAGCGATTAAGACGGCTCAGCGTGGCGGCTCGGGCGCAATTGTCTATTATCGAAAAGAAGGACGCGCCCTGGGCGAAGTAACGAAGTTCCTCGTTTACAACGCCAGAAAACGTCAGCAAGGCGGCGACTCGGCAGCCACGTACTTCCTTCGTACGGAATGTGTTGCCGGAGTTCAGGACATGCGCTTCCAGCAGCTCATGCCCGATGTGCTTCATTGGCTAGGCATCACCAAGATCGATAATTTCATTTCGATGTCCGACATGAAGCACGATGCCATTGTCAGCAGTGGCATTAAGATCATCAACCGTGTGGAGATTCCTGCAGATCTGATTCCGCCAGATGCTCATGTGGAAATGGAAGCCAAAAAGGCGGCTGGATACTTCACTCCTGGAAAAGTGCTCGAGCAAGAAAAGCTCACCAAGGTCAAAGGACGAGGACTCGACGAGTGAATAAAATCGATTACATCCTCTCACCTCAGGCCATTCGCGAGCGAACACGTGCTGTTTTTGCTCTTGCTGAACGAGGCGGCACTCATTTCGCGATTCATCCTGAGAAGCTCGCTGATGTCGCTCGCTTGGTGATTGAGGTCACTCAATCCAATTACCCTACACTACAGGTTCCTTTTCATTCACGCTGGGGACATTTTCGCGCTGGAGGTAAAGACCGTCTTTCAGGCCTTCGAGCCCAGCTCAAGAGCGCTGAACCGCTCGAGGCCGTACGGACGCTATGGGATCTCGTCATTCCATCCGTGCTTCTAGATGCTGGGGCTGGAGATCGCTGGAAATTCACCGAATCCGATGGAAAGACCGTTTCACGATCCGAAGGGCTTGGTGTTGCAAGCCTGGCGCTTTTTGAATCTGGAGCACTCTCGTCTGATCTTAAAAATCCTCTTCGAGCCGATGCCGAGGGCCTGAAGTCCTTCTCTGCTGCTAAGCTCGAAAAGGCTTTTCAGGTCAGTGAATCGAACCCACTGGTGGGTTGTGCTGGAAGAGCATCGCTTCTGAAAACTCTTGGAGCCACTGTCGCGGGCGATCCCCTTCATTTTCCATCAGCTCGTGTGGGAGCACTTGCCGATTACCTGGTCTCGAAATTTGGAAAAAACATCCCCGCTCCAGCTCTACTGAAAGCGGTGCTTGAAGCCTTGGGGCCTATTTGGCCGGGGCGACTGTCTCTTGAAGGTCAGGCCCTGG
This sequence comes from Bdellovibrionales bacterium, assembly GCA_018968995.1. Classification (GTDB taxonomy): domain Bacteria; phylum Bdellovibrionota; class UBA1018; order UBA1018; family UBA1018; genus CAIOHW01. The sequence continues at coordinate 4,406 of JAGWZD010000115.1, read as the reverse complement.
GAGATGTTTGGACTCACTCAGGATTAGGGCCTACTGGAAGCTTTGAAAGCCTAGTTCCTTTTCATAAGCTCTCGCAGTGGCTCACCTACTCGCTGATCGAGCCCCTTTTAGATGCCGGCTTTCAGGTCAACGGTGTTGAAGAGCTCACGGGCCTTGCTGAATATCGGAATGGCGGACTCGTACTGGATGGAGGCCTCATTTCTCTTCGCGATCCCTCTCTCGCTCAAAAAGCCCATCGCCCCGATTCGGAGCTGGTCGTGGAGTGGCGAGCCTTGACTTTGGTTTGGCTCGAAAAAATTGCTGAAGAGGTTCGACGTCAGCTCAAGATGACTCCTTCAGAACTGCCCCTAGCCAAAGTGCTTGAAGGTGGCACCTGGTGGGCTGGACGTCGACTTGCCAAAGAAAAAAGACCCCTAACCTCAAACCCGCCACTGGAATTGCTCAGTGACGGTACTGTTTTTTAGATCTTTTTAGATTTTAACGAGAGGAAGCGAAAATGAGTGCAACTCCAAACCTGAAAAATGTTCTCGTGATCAGCCATCCGGTGGTGAAGCACAAAATCACGATGCTTCGAGATGAGAAAACCACCCCCCTCAGCTTTAGGCTCATCACCGAGGAAATTTCTCAGTTTCTGGCCTACGAGGCGACCCGAGATTTAAGCGTGAAGCATCAGGAAATCACCACTCCTTTAGAAAAGACCACCTGCGAAGTGGTGGGTGAAGAGTTGGTCTTGGTTTCTATTATGCGCGCTGGATTAGGAATGCTCAGCGGAATGCTAAGAATTCTGCCCTTCGCGACCGTTGGCCATATTGGAATCTACCGCGACAAGTTTATCCAAGCGACGGTGGAGTATTACCTGCGACTTCCAAAAAACGTCAAAGGGAAGCGGATCCTGATTTTGGATCCTCTACTGGCTTCGGGCGACACCGCTTGTGCTGCCATTGCGCGACTGAAGGAGTACGAAGTGGGTCCGATTCGATTTGTATGCTTCCTAGCCTCCAAGCAAGGAATTGCGCGGGTACAAGAAGAGCACCCTGATGTAGAGATTTATACCTGCAATATCGAGCGGGACATGAATGACAAGGGTTACCTTCTTCCAGGCTTAGGCGATGCGGGCGATCGCCTTTATGATACCCTGGAGTCCTAAAGCGTTCATAGAAGGACCAGTTCAGTGACGAACTTCAGCACCAGAGTGATTGGAATTTCGGGCGGCAGTGGATCGGGCAAGACCACTTTTGCCCGCGGTCTTCGAGAGACTTTCGAGTCTCTTCAGGGGCGCGCTGGGATGTCAGGAGTACTCGCTCAAGACTCTTATTACATCGATCAAAGCCATATTTTTCGAGGCGACGGCGAGAACGTAAATTTCGATCACCCAGACTCCTTAGACTTTCCTCTGCTGGCGATGCATATTGGTGAACTTCGGCAAGGTCGATCTATTCAAGTGCCCATCTATGACTTTCCAACTCATCAAAGGAAATCGGAACGCAGCGCTTTCGAGCCCAAACCCCTGATCATTGTCGATGGCACACTCATTTTGTCACAGCCCAAGATTCAAGAGCTCCTCGATTGGAGTATTTTTATCGAGACCTCTGAGGCCACCAGGTACGAGCGCAGATTCAAACGCGATTTGGTAGAACGAGGTCGCACCCCCGAGGGCATCCGAAAGCAATTCGAGAGGCAAGTGAAGCCGATGCATGACTTATTTGTAGAACCCTCAAAGGCTTGCGCGACCGAAGTAATCTCCGGAGAAACAAACTTTAGCGATCAGGTCCTCCGCTGGGCGAAAAAAATTTCAGGGGCTTTGGAATGCTAAAGTCGGCCGGGCAGATTACCATCTTTGACGGGGCCGTCGGCACTGAACTTTATGAGCGGGGATTTTACATTAATCGCCCCTTTGAGGAGCTCAATCTGAACGCCCCCTCAGATGTTCGCGCTGTCCATGAGACCTACGTGCAGGCCGGTGCCGACGTCATTACGACCAATACTTTTTCTATTACCAAGCCACAGCTCAAGAAGTTCGACATTGAGTCTCAGCAAGAGAAACTCCTTCAAGCTGCTTTGAAAGTCGCCAATGAAGCCCGTGGGGGAACCGAGAACTCTGAAGCTGTGAAAATTGGACTTTCCATCGGGCCATTGGGCGTTTTGGTTGAGCCTCTAGGAGCCTACGGGCTCGATGAAGCTCGACAGGATTTCGCCAAAGTAGCTGAGCTTGCGGAACAGGCCTCTCAACAGGGGTTCCCGTTCGAGGCCTACTTGCTGGAAACTTTTACGAACGTTGATGAGCTGCTTGCCGCAATCGATGGCATTCGCTCAGTCGATAAAAGGCGCCCCTTGCTGGCTTCGCTCTCGGTTCAGAGTAACGATCCTCATTTAATTCAAGCATTCGCAGAACGCGTGGGCGTGCGGGAGGATGTGACAGCACTGGGTCTTAACTGCTGTGATGGCCCGAGCGACCTCTTCACTTCACTGAAACGCTTACTTCCACTCACAGAAAAGCCTGTAGTGGTCAGGCCTAATGCTGGGGTCCCACGTCAGGTCAACGGGCGATACTTTTATATGACTAGCCCCGACTACTTGGCCAAATACGCCAAGCGTTTTGCCGAGGCAGGTGCCTTAGGTGTCGGCGGGTGCTGTGGTACGGGGCCCGATCATGTTCGCGCGATTCGAAACGCTGTTCGTATGGCCAATGCTCGTGCATCTGGGGTGGTCCGAATCACCGAAGATCAAAGTCTCGATGCTCTGCACTTTCATGAACGCTCGCGCCCATCGCTTGAGTCTCGGGCTTCGTTCTCGCCTCTGGCGGCGCGCTTTGATGACGGAAAGAAAGTGCTCTCCATCGAAGTGCTTCCTCCAAAAGGGACTGAATTGGGACAATTTCTTGAGGGCTTATCTCAAATTGCCTCAGCTGGAGTCGAGTTCGTCAATATTCCTGACGGCGCGCGCGCAAGTACCCGAGTGAGCTCTCTTCACCTCTCATCTGTTGTTCAAGCGAAGTTTGGAGGAAAGCTAACGGCGATCCCCCACTTTACCACCCGTGATCGAAACCTCATTGCTCTGCAGTCCGATCTTCTGGGCGCTTCTGTTGCCAATATTCACCAAGTTCTCTTGGTGACCGGAGATCCTCCAAAGCTCGGTAATAATCGCGAGGCAACCGGCGTTTACGATATCGATGCGATCGGTTTAACCTATCTGGCCGACTGCCTGAATCGAGGAGTCACGCCCGGGGGCGACTCGCTGGGAAGCCACACCCACTTTGTCATCGGAGTGGCGTCGAATCCTACTGCGATTAATCCAGAGCTCGAGCTCAAACGATGGAACTACAAGGTGGAATCTGGGGCGGACTACTCCATCACCCAACCGATCTTTGATCCCCGATCTTATCTTTCCTGGAGAGACAAATTGGGTGCCACGGATCGCCCACACGTGATCGGAATCTGGCCACTAGTCAGCCTGAGGAATGCTGAATTTATGGCCAACGAAGTGCCTGGCGTTCATGTTCCCCACTGGGTGCTCGAGGAGATGGAAAAAGCGGGCGAAGATCGCCTTGAGGCTGAAAAAAGAGGAATCGCCATCGCCCAGAGAGTCATGAAGGAATTAGAAGCCCATTGCGAGGGTTTCTGCATCAGCGCTCCTTTGGGAAGAATTGATACCGCGCTGAAAACCTCAGGACTGCTATGAAGCTGAGAGTAGAGTGCCGCGGAGAGAGCTTTGAAATTCAAGCCGCTCCGGGAGCAAAGCTTCTAGATTACCTTCAACACTCTGGAGTTCCGGTCAATGCGGCTTGCGGGGGAAAAGGAACCTGTCACAAGTGCCGTGTACGGGTTCAGTCCGGATTTTTAGGAATTACGCCCATTGATCGAAGAGCCTTTCGCGAGGCAGAACTTGCCTCTGGCTGGCGTCTCTCCTGTCAGGCGATTCCGCGATCAAACCTTGAGGTGTTATTGCCTAACGCCGAGAGCTTAAAATCTAGACCTCGAATTCTTCGTAATGAAGCCGCATTAGCGAGCTTAAATCCAAAAAGTGAGCTCATTCTGGCTTGTGATCTTGGCTCTACCGGAGTGGTCGTCGCAATTGCTGAAAAAGGAGCAACCACTCCTCTCTTGGAAGCCCATCTTCTCAATAAACAAGTTCCGTTTGGCTCAGATGTGATGACTCGCTTGCACTCGGCTCAAAAGCTGGGCACTGAGCCCTTGAAAAAAGCGCTCGATCAGACGCTAGAAATTTGCCTCGATGCGCTCCAGCAGTCTGCGCCTGAACTCATGGAGCGCACTACTGAAAAATCTATTTTCTGCGCAGGAAACTCTGCGATGACGAGCTTCTTACACGAGTGGAAAATCGACTCGCTTGCGGTCTCGCCCTTTCAACCTGAAAAACGTGAACCGAGCACTTCCTCACTGAAGCGAGGA
>JAGWZD010000114.1 GCA_018968995.1 Bdellovibrionales bacterium | reverse complement strand
TACTGTGCATGAACGCATGCGAGGAGTGTTCCAAATCGAGTAAAACCTGTGATCTCCAATTCACTGCACGAGACGCCCTTCTCCAAAGCTCATCAGAAATCGTAAACCGGAAGGCACTCGAGTAAGGATAGCGTTTCTCGAAGACCGATACACCATCACCCACGTTCGGACCTCCAGAGGCTAATTTGTCTGGTGCGTTTCCTCCCTCAACATGAAGGTAAGCCGCCGACGCCTGAAAAGTCTTTTCACCTCGGACCATCACACTAGGGCTCAGAAGCCATGCCGACCCTAACTGCTGAGAGGTCCATTGTGCAGGTACCTCATCCATAATGGGCACTTCTCTCACAACCGATAGCGCTCCTCCTACGCGCTTGCGAGAGTACTTCAAATCAAGACCACCCACATGATGCATCAGTACACGCGGATAGAGATCAGCGTCTGCAACCTCAAAACTTAAGTTGTACAGATTATTATAGGCCAACAAGATCTGATTGATGGGCTTGTACGCATAGGAAGCGGAAACGCCGAGCCCATCACCGTCAGAGCCCCATTGAGCGGACACACCCATTGCTGGACGCATCAGCATTTGAGAAAGCGGCGGTCGGTTTACCGAATACGCCACAGGCGTGTTCTTACCTTCGTAAATGACCTCGGAGATGGGGGCATGAAAGAACGGGTCAATAGATGCAATTCTTCCATTCTCGACATTAACCGGCAGCCCTCGATCAGGAATAAAGCCCGGAGACGCAAATCCGGTGACTCGCCAGTCTGTGCCGGCGAATCGCACGAAACCTCCAAGCAGTCCTACTTGTTGAGGATGAAGAAAGTCATAAATGAATCGAGGCTGATAGATGCCTAGCTTCCAAGTGTCATCCAGGGCCGACCACGGATTGAGAACTCGCCCCAAGTGAAAGCTGAGCGGAGCTAATCGGCGAGAAGAGCCAATCGATAACTCTGAAAACTCTACAGAACTACAATCGGCGCCGCAGTCTACTCCCACCCCGATACGGCTGTCTGCATGGATTTCGAGCTCATTTCCGATTCGATGGTAGGAGAAATGGAGTCGGCCAATCGTAAACTGAGAGCGTTTCAGGAGCCCCGGTTGGGCCATATAAGACAAAGAGCTCACCCCTAAACTCCCATGGAAAGAGCTTTCCGGAGCCGCCAGAACGCTAGCCGCCCCAGACGAAGTCGGGACCGCCGCATCAGCGGAGTTGAGGCCGATCACCAAAGATGCTGCTAAAAGCATCCCGGATCGCTGGAAAGGGGTGAACAACATGCGCGCCGAGGTGTAACCTAGTGCACCGCGTTAATCAAGGAATCGCTATCTTCTTATTTAACGTCGTAATATCAGTTAGTTAACTGCTATTTTTGGCGGTTTTTTAGCGATAGGGTCAGTTCAAATTTTGCAATAAGATCCTCAGGCTGTCTTGTGCCAGGGCATTGGGCAAACACCCTCACTGCTAAGTCCATGCGCTCAGAGCTGGCCACCACCCTATCGACAAACTCTCGGATCTCTTCTCCCTGATCACAGTAAAATTCCACATCCCCTTCGGCTCTCTTCAGAAACTCTGCTTTGAAGTCTTTAAAGATCAATGACACCGCTTTTCCACTTTTTTGGATCTGCCGGTAGGCAATCAACCCTCCGGCACAGTCCGCGCCTACGCAAAGTGCCCCAAAATACATGGAACCCAGATGATTTCGAGTCCGTCGATTCAGACGAATTCGGACGGCACAACCCGTTTCGTCCAGCCTTGTCACCGTCGGAAGGCACCAGAAAAGCATGGGAATCCTCATGGCGGCAAAACTGCGCAATCGAAAGGTTTCGAGAAGTTTAAGCTGAAACATCTTCATATCTGACTACAGTAAAGGCGAAATGGACGACTCTTCTAGTGCAAAAACTGCTCAGTCTGGTAAGGGTGAGGCTGAGGAGAATTTTTCATGGCCAGTACTCAAACAACAGCTACCCCAAAGTCGAAACTCGGACGCGCCACTTTGCGTGCGCTAGGCCGCAAGAAGCGCAAAGCGAAGCTTCAGGGCAGCCGCGAAGTCGCGAAGGCCTACTTCGAAGCGAAATCGAAGCGAAATGCCGACAAGAAATCAGCATTCCGCAAGAAAAAGTCTCGTAAGAAGTAAGCTTAAAAAGTCTTCATGAAGGGCTCGGTAAATACGGCTCACCAGAGTTTTTTTCCGAGCCCTTCTGACTTACTCGATCACCCCGACCCGGATGGGGTCGTTGCCCTTGATGGCAACTTAGACACACGCACCCTGATTGAGGCCTATCGCCTGGGGGTCTTTCCGTGGCCCACTGAAGTCCAGCTCAGACCCCGGGCCCCCGCGGTCATGGTGCTTTTATGGTTTTGCCCACCTGAGCGCGCCATACTGGAATATCAAAATCTGCACATTGGGAAGTCTCTAGAGAAAGCTCGTCGTCGGGAGCTTCAAGCGGGTACCCTCCGAATCACCGAGAATCAATCCTTTCGAGAAGTCATGGAGGCCTGTGCCTCTACGCCGCGGCCTGGATCGACCAATACCTGGATTACCTTCGAAATGGTTCAGGCTTACACAGCGCTTTTTGACTTAGGATACGCGCGTTCTGTAGAAGTCTGGGATTCGCAAGGAAGGCTGGTTGGAGGCATTTACGGCGTTGAAGTGGATGGGACTTTTTCAGCCGAAAGCATGTTTCACCGGGTCCCTAACGCTTCGAAAATAGCCCTCCTCCACTTGATGGAATCGCTCCACAACCGAGGAATATCTTGGATCGATATTCAAATGATGACCCCTCATCTGGAAAGACTTGGTGCTCGGGCGCTACCTCGACGCGAGTTCTTGGGCCTTCTAAAGAGAAGTCAGAAACACTAATCTTCTTTAACTTTCCTCGCCCACTAGGGCCTCATGGGTCGCTTTTTCTCGATCTCTAGAATGGATCTCAAAAACAAGTCGATCGGTTTTAGTGTCGACCGAAATACCGACCGCGCCGCCACCTTCAAGCTTACCGAAAAGAATTTCATCGGCGAGAGCCCGCTTCACTTCATCTTGAATAATTCGAGAAAGAGGTCTCGCGCCCAATCGACGATCAAACCCCTTCTTACTCAACCAATCACGCGCTTCGCGAGTTAAACGAAGATCCACACCTTTTGCTAAAAGCAGTGTCTCGAGCTCGGTAACCTGCTTATCCACCACCTGCGCCATGGTTGCTTCGTTCAGGGGATTGAAAAAAACGACCGAATCTAGTCGGTTTCTGAATTCAGGCGTGAATGTCCGCTCGACTTCTTTTTTCGCCTGCCCTGAGACTCCGTCTGCCGACACTGCAGCAATACCTAGAGGCTGACGCTCCATCTCGCGTGAGCCCACATTCGAGGTCATGATGATCACTGCATTCCTAAAGTCCGCCTTTTTTCCGTTATTATCAGTCAGAGTTCCATGATCCATGACTTGCAAAAGAATATTCCAGATGTCCGGATGAGCCTTCTCCACTTCGTCCAACAGCACTACAGAATGCGGATTTTTCATCAACGCATCTGTCAGTAAACCTGCTTGATCAAACCCCACATATCCTGGAGGGGCACCGATCAATCGAGAAACGGTGTGCTTCTCGCCATACTCGCTCATATCAAACCGCTGGAAATGAATCCCTAAAGCCAAAGCCAGCTGTTTACTGAGCTCGGTTTTTCCGACCCCAGTGGGCCCACAAAAAAGAAACGAACCTACAGGTTTCTCGCCGGTACGAAGTCCAGAGCGAGCCATTCGAATCGCTGACACCAAAGACTCGACGGCGTGATCCTGGCCGTAGATGACTCGCTTTAGGTCTCGCTCGAGATTTCTTAGGCGATCTTTCTGGCTACGATTGACAGTTTTTTCTGGAATACGCGCCATACGCGCGATCATTGCCTCGATATCTGAAGCATCTACAACTGTCTTTTTTCTCAATCGAGCACGCGCCCCTGCTTCGTCGAGGACATCAATGGCCTTGTCTGGAAGATGTCGATCCGTAAGATGCTTTACAGAAAGCTCAACAGCTAGCCTCAAAGCATCGTCCGTAAAGCTGCATTGATGATGTTTTTCGAATTCGGTCTTTAGACCCTGTAGAATCTGAACGGATTCTTCCGCAGAGGGCTCCGGAACATCGATTTTTTGAAACCGCCTAGCTAATGCCGGATCCTTCTCAATCGTTCCCCGATACTCGTTATAAGTCGTTGAACCGATGCATCGAAGATCTCCCCTGGCCAATGCAGGCTTAAGAAGATTGGCGGCATCCATTACCCCACCGCCAACTTGTCCGGCTCCGACCATCATGTGGATTTCATCAATCACTACGATCGGAAGTTCACCTGCGTTCCGTCGCTTCTCAAGCGCCTGAAGAACCTTCTTAATGCGCGCCTCGAAATCGCCCCTGTACTTGGTGCCTGCAATCAGTGTCCCGAGATCCAGCTGATACAAATGCGCATCCTGCAAAAGATCTGGAACATCCCCATTCACCACCAACCACGCCAGACCCTCGGCAAGCGCTGTCTTTCCGACACCGGCCTCCCCGACCAGTAGCGGGTTATTTTTACGCCTGCGACAAAGAGTCTGAATCATCCTCTCCAGTTCGAGTTTTCTTCCCACCAGCGGATCGATTTTTCCAGCTTTTGCTCTTGAATTGAGATCTACAGCGTACTGCTTGAGTGGGTCCTTCTCTTCGCTAGACTGGCCGGACTGAGAGCGTGGGGTCGAGCCCATTTGAGAATCTAGGCCAGCCTGGAGTACCGACTCATTTTCTTGACCTAAACCGTGACTTAAAAACTCCACAACATCCAGCCGCTCGATTTCCATTCCTTCAAGAAGAGCCATCGAGAACGAACCATCAGCCTGAAACAGGCTCACTAAAAGATCCTCGGGCTGAACCTCTCCGCCACTTTTTCCAGAACTCTGAACTTGGATGATGGCTCTCTGAATGAGGCGCTCAACAGCAGGAGTGGCGAGCGGACCTCGGGTCGCTCGCTGCGCTTCCTCAGGAGACAGGCGCGGAACCTCGCGCTCCAAATGATATTCTAGAGACTCTTTAAGAGTGCCTGTATCTGCGCCGCAACTTTGAAGGATATCAATCACTCGCTCGTCTTCGAGCATACTGAGAAAAATGTGCTCCACGGTCAGGAGCTCGTGACTTCGATCCAGTGCGAACTGAATGGCTCGCTGAATAACCTGCTCGGCTGATTTTCCGATCATAATACCTCCCTATATCCCTATGCGGGCTCCGCCGTTGCCTTCAGAGGAAATCCTCGACTACGCGCAGTATCAACCACCTGCATGGCCTTGGCCTCGGCAATCTCCGGAGTATAAATGCCAGCCACCGCGCGTCCTTTTGTATGAATCTCGAGCGTCAACTTCACTGCTTGATCTTCGCTCTTTTGGAAAAACCGTTTCAAGACCTCCACCACGAAATCCATCGTCGTATAATCATCATTATGAAGCAGTACGACGTATCGCGGCGGTTCCTTGACTCTTGGCCTTCCTTGGGCGACCGCTACATCGGATTCCATTTCCTCACCCACAGTGCATCCCTCTTTTTCCATGATATCACCGAACGATTCGAGTTAAACTCTCTCAAATGAGCGAAGTCACCTTCAACCGCGAGACTCTTCGACTGCAACTGGAGCGCGCCCGCTTCGAACGAGCGCTCGAAGTCTGCGAAAGCATGGTCGATCATCGCGTCTTACTCACCAACTCCGAACTTGCCCGTCTGAATAACATTTTAACCGGACACCAACCGACCGATGATCCGTGGCGGCAGGGCCCCATGACTGCCACCCTCCGTTCAGGACGTCAGGTGCAGTTTTCTGTGATGGCCGACCCGAAAGTCAGCCTGCGAGACTGCCTTCACCAAGCCACCGAACTGGCTGAATCGGGACACATTATCGACGCTGCCGTTGAGTTGTACGTGAAGATGGTCCTTTCGCATTATTTCCAGGATGCAAACCGACGTACGGCAGTGCTGGCTGCTCACTATTTTTTGAAGCGCTATGGAACCCCGATTTCAGGAGTCGCGATTCATGAGATGGGCCTTGGAGATATTCGAGACCCTGATCAGATCGACGCCCTCAGACAAACGCTTCGAAATATGGCCAAGCTCAAATAAGAGTCAGAAGCGAAAAATGCCGACCCGATTAGTGCGTGAGCTTTCGATACTTAATTCGATGAGGATTCAGCGCCTCTGGACCAAGCCGACGCTTTTTATCCTCTTCGTAGTCCGCGTAATTGCCCTCAAAGAAGACAACCTGGCTGTCTCCTTCGAATGCAATAATGTGTGTGCAGATACGATTCAAGAACCAACGATCGTGGCTAATGATCATCGCGCAACCAGCGAAATTTTGTACTGCGTCTTCAAGTGCCCGAAGCGTATTGACGTCAAGGTCGTTGGTTGGTTCGTCGAGCATCAGCACATTACCGCCGCTCTTGAGAAGCTTAGCCATGTGTACACGATTTCTTTCACCACCCGACAATACTCCGACTTTCTTCTGCTGATCGCCACCGGTGAAGTTAAACCACGAGCAATAAGCGCGTGAATTGACTTCGCGGTTTCCGAGCATCACCACTTCATTTTTTCCGTCTGAGATTTCTTCCCAAACCGTTCGATCTGAATTGAGCGCATCGCGAGACTGGTCGACGTAGGCAACTTTCACCGTCTCACCCACTTTGATCGAACCTGAATCGGGTTTTTCTTGCCCAGTGAGCATCCGGAAAAGAGTGGTCTTGCCGGCAC
>JAGWZD010000113.1 GCA_018968995.1 Bdellovibrionales bacterium | reverse complement strand
CACGATGGTGATTGGCAATCGCCCTCAGATCTCGGCCTCGCTCTTGGCGCCGGCTCAGACACTCTCAGCGATTTTGGCGAACGAATATGCCGAGGCCACAAGCGATATTCATCTTTCGGCACTAGCGGGAGTTGGCTTTACCTTGCTTTTGGTTTCAACCGGAATTCATTTGGGATCTCGGCTGCTGCTGAGGCGGGGAGCCGTAAAATGAGCGATAGTCATTTTTTTGATTCCTGGCGAAAGTTCAAGAGCCGTATCGCGATGGTGGCGTTATTCTTGGGCTGTATTTTTGCCGTGATTCCTTTGTTTGCCATTTTGCTTCATCTGATTCGGCAAGGGGCCACTGCGATAGACTGGAATTTTTTTACCCAAGTTCAGAAGCCCGTCGGTGAGGTGGGAGGCGGAATGGCCCATGCTATTGTGGGGACTTTGTCGCAGGTGGGGATTGCCTCGCTTTTTGGAATTCCCCTAGGTCTCGCTTGTGGCGTTTATCTATCGGAATACGGGAAGCGGGAGCGCTTAGCGGGTTTCGTGCGGTTTGCCTTAGAGCTTTTGGCCAGCACTCCCAGTATTCTTGTCGGAGTTTTTGTTTACGGCATTCTGGTTGTTCCGATGAAAAAGTTTTCTCTGTTCTCGGGCGCGATGGCTTTGATGTTGATTTTGCTTCCACTGGTCGCGCGCACAAGCGAGGAGCTCTTAAAGCTGATTCCGCAGCATTTACGTGAAGCGGGGCTAGCCCTAGGCATTCCTCGGTGGAGAGTGATTTTAAGTGTGGTCCTTCGCTCGGCTTGGCCTGGGGTTTTAGCAGCGATTCTTTTGGGAGTGGCCCGTATCGCGGGTGAGACCGCCCCATTGGTCTTGACTTCGTTTGGAAATCCGAACTTTCCTCAAGGAATCACTCAGCCATCAGCGTCTCTTCCGCTTCAAATTTATACCTACGCCATCAGTCCCTTTGAGGAGTGGCACCGTATGGCCTGGGCTGGTGCTTTGCTACTGGTTCTTTCAGTCCTCGCGTTAAATGCGATTACTCGGCTTTCAGGAGGCTCTCATGGGCGTCGAAATGTTGAATAGCGTCGAGCTCGAAACCCTAGGGCTACAGGCCTATTTCGGGCAGGTTCGAGCGCTTCACGGGGTGTCTCTTCAAGTGCCTCGGCACGAACTCACCGCCCTGATTGGGCCTTCGGGTTGCGGTAAATCGACCTTCATTCGCTGCCTGAATCGGCTTCACGAGGAAAGCCCAGGGGCTCGCGCCGAGGGAAAAGTGCTCCTCGAAGGGCGAGATATTTACGCGCCCACCGTTGACCCCGTTTTAATTCGACGACGGATCGGGATGGTTTTCCAAAGGCCGAACCCTTTTCCGGCTATGACCATTTACGAGAATGTGGCTAGTGGCCTGATTCTGGCCGGGGTTCGTGATCGTCGAGTGCTGGATCCTGTAGTGGAGCGCTCGCTCAAGCAGGCGGCTTTATGGGATGAAGTGAAAGATCAACTCAAGAAACCTGGCACCAGGCTTTCAGGGGGACAGCAGCAGCGCCTGTGCATTGCTCGTGCGCTTGCGGTGGATCCTCCGGTGCTGTTGATGGATGAACCCACCTCGGCGCTTGATCCGATTTCTACGGCGCGCATCGAAGAGCTTCTGGTGGACCTCAAAAAGGCGGTGACCGTCGTGATGGTCACCCACAACATGCAGCAAGCGGCACGAGTATCAGATCGAACTGCATTTTTTCTTTTAGGTGAAATGGTGGAGTCGGGGCGCACGGACGCCATTTTTACCAATCCAGCGGATTCGCGCACGGAACAATACATTACGGGCCGATTTGGATAACGGGGCAGTCAAGGCGAGGCGACTATGGAACGACAGATTGATGTGGAGATTCGAGAGCTGAAGGACCTGATTCTGGCCATGGGGTGCTGTGTGGAGAAATCGATCGAAGAGGCCACTCAGGCGTTGATTCTTCGCGAGCCCGATCGCTTTAAGAAAGTCTATGAGCTAGAAAAAACGATTAACGAGCATCACATTTTAGTGGATGAGGCCTGCGTGAGGATTTTAGCTCGGCAGTCGCCTCTGGCAGCGGATCTTCGGTGGATCGTCGCGACGATTAAAATCAATACCGATCTCGAGCGTATGGGCGACCAGGCAGTGAATATTTCTCATAATGGCGAACGGTATCTGACCGAGCCGGCATTGAAGCCGTTGATTGATCTTCCGAGAATGGCCTCAGAGGTGCGCCAGATGGTGCGCTCGTGCCTAGATGCGTTTGTGCGCAAGGACTTGGCGTTAGCCGAGCAAGTGCTCCAGCAAGACGATGTGGTGGATCAGCTGAAAAATGAAATTTTAGATGAGCTCAAAGCTTTTATGGCGCGTGATCCTCAGTCGATTTCTAGGGCGCTCAATCTGATTTTAATTGCTCGAAATTTAGAGCGCCTGGGCGATCATGCCACCAATATTGCCGAAGACGTGATTTACGCGCTTACCGGGAAAGATATTCGGCACGGGCATTCTTAGGCGGTGCCCGTCTAGTCTGCAATAGCACTTGGCCAGAGGAAGGGTAGCCCGCGGCCTAAGATTCCTCGCTCGTCATCGCCCCAGCATTTGAGGGCTCCTGCTTGGGTAATCCCACAAGTGTGGGTGGCGCCAGCTGAGATCGATTGATAGAGAGTGTTGACGTCAATTCCAACCGGATAGGATTGCGCCTCTGTGCTGCCATCTCCCAATTGTCCAAAGAAATTTTGTCCCCAACATCTCAGGGCGCCTTGCGATGTAATGGCACAGGTGTGGGTGTCACCCGCAGTCACTGCGGAATAACTGACCACAACCTGTTTCTGTGGCCCAGTGTACGCTCCTTGCCCCCAGCATCCCAGGGTGCCCGAGGTAGAAATTCCACAGGTATTCGCTTTGCCTAAGGAGATTTTCAGATAGCTCGACCCAATCACTATCGGAGTTGAGGTGCTGCTCTGACTAGAGCCCAACTGACCATCGCTATTTGAGCCCCAGCATTTCAGAACATTTTGGGTAGTGATGCCGCAAGTATGGTCTTGGCCCGTTCCCACAGCAGAATAGCTCGTCCCTGAATCGATTAGCACTGGAGAGGGCTCGTGAGCGAGTTTGGTGGGGCCGGAGGTTCCACTCTTTCCATTTCCCACCTGACCGAAGTGGTTATAGCCCCAGCACTTCAGAATGTTCGTGCTGGTGATGCCGCAAGTATGTTCACCATCGAAAGAGGTAGCTATCGATTGATAAGAGGTGCCGCGATCGATGATCACGGGAATGGTGCGATTAGTCCGGGAACCATCTCCTAGTTGCCCGCTTCCGTTGTAGCCCCAGCACTTCAGAATGTTTGCGCTGGTGATGCCGCAAGTGTGAGATTTTCCCACGGCGATGCTTCGATAATTCGTTGCTGCGTCTACAAGCACGGGAGAGGTGCGTTGCTGGGTGGAGCCATCTCCGAGCTGCCCGTAAGTATTGGTTCCCCAGCACTTCAGGGATCCAGAAGAGCTAATTGCGCAAGTATGGTATCGTCCAGCGGATAACTGGCTGTATCCTGCGCCCCCATCAATCAACGTGGGTCCTACTTTTTGGGTCTGAACTCCCTGTCCCAATTGTCCGTATTTATTGTTTCCCCAACATTTAACGGCACCGGAAGAGGTGATTCCACACGAGAAGGCCCCACCTGCCTGAACCGATATAAAAGAGGTGTTTGAGTCTACCAGGGTAGGCGTTGAGGGGGTGTAGTTTCCATTAACTCCGTCTCCGAGCCGCCCATTTGCACTAATACCCCAGCACTTAATAAAACCTAAAGAGGTGACGCCACATTGATGCACTTCTCCGGAGGAGGCACTAAGGTACTCCACCCCTGGGTCCACTACAGTGGGGATCAGAAGTGGTGTTCCCGGATAATTACTACCCCAGCATTTGAGCACTCCCGCCTCAGTGACTCCGCAAGAAGTATAATCTCCAGTGGAGATGCTCTTAAATAAAACTCCCGCATCGATCAGCACCGGAAAATTACTGCTTGAGTTATCTCCGCGGCCCAAGGGGCCTGAGCCCCAACACTTGAGTGCTCCTGTGGTCGTGATTCCGCAGGTGCTTGAATAACCAGCATCAATCTGTTGATAGCGAGTTTCTATGTCGATGATTGTCGGTGTGATCCAACCCGAAAAGTTGCCGTTGCCGAGCTGGCCGCTGCCATTCTGGCCCCAGCATTTGAGCTGGCCTGAGGCGCTAATCCCGCAAGAATGGTTAGAACCAGCGGTGATGGCTTGATAGCTTGTGAATGGATCAACTCGTGATGGTAAAAGACGATTTGTGGTTGCGCCTCCGTCTCCTATTTGTCCCCAAGTGTTAGAGCCCCAGCATTTGAGGGTGCCTGAACTGGTGATACCGCAAGTGTGGCTTAAGCCTGCTGCCACCGCGCGATAGGAAGTCGATCCATCAATGGTGATCGGAGAGGACCGGGAAAGGGTGCTTCCATCGCCTAATTGTCCCGATGAATTATCGCCCCAGCATTTGAGGGTGCCTGAGCTGGTGATACCGCAAGCGTGGCTAGTTCCTACGGAAAGCGTGGTGAAGTCTGGGCTTCCACCATCCCGATCACGGATCTTGATGCGGACTTGATCTTCTGCCCCCATCCCGATGACTCCGCCAGAGTTGCTTCCATCTGAAATCGCTCCAGAGAGCGAAACTTGCACCAGCTTGCTTGGGCTCGCCAGTACATCGCTGGGGAGATTGAAGCTCAAAGTCGCAGACGACTGATTGGCGCCAATGAGCAGCGTCCCAGATTGTAATGCGGTGTCTGAAGCGCTCACTCCAGAGTTGTAGGCATTCGATACAGAGTAGAAAATCCTTGTCGCCACAGAGATTTTCGGCGTAATGGTCACGGCGATTCTCACGGGAGTGCTTGAGCTGGTAGACTCTGCCAGAATTAGATCGGTTTTCTCAAAGCGGACTATCGGCGAGGCAAAGATGACATCCTCCGAGGGACCCGCGGCAGGTAATGGAGTTTGAGAGTCGGATTCGACACCGGCCCCAGCATTTACTGAAAGATTCAGTGTTCCGGTCTTTGCGGAGCAACCCTCAGCGTCCACGTAGCGCAGGTTTCCTACAGGAGAGCCCATATAGTAAAAGGCAGAGCTTAATTTTAGCGTGCATCCCTCAGTAGCAGTGCCACCCAGTTTAAGATGAGTCTCGTTCAGGGTGACTCCCGCGTCGACGATCTCAACAGACCAGCGGATGGTGCTACCCATGGGCACCGTGCCGGAAGGAGAGGGTTTTGAAATCACGACTTTGGGGTCCCGAACACTGATCGATACCGTGGTGGATCCCGATCCAGCCGAATTCTTTGCCGTGATGGTATGAGTCACGGGCGAGCTGACTCTCTGAGTGGGTGATCCGCTAATCGTGCCAGTTTTACTATCCCAACGTAGCCCGTCTGGAAGATTCGGTTCGATGCTGTACTCTGAAGCACCGCAGGGGGTGTTGGGGGTTTGATCTGCAATCGGAATGCCCACTCGAGCACTAAGACTCGGCTTCGGATAAGAGATCACAGTGGGAGGTTGGTCGACGCGAATCGAAAAAACCTTTTCAAAAAAGAGGCCCCCTTGGTCGGTTGATCGGACGCGAACGGAGTAGGGATCCTTTCGACATTGACCAAACACAGAGGCGGATAAGACCAAGGAGTTTCCACTCAGCAGGAAACTGGAATTATCGGCAGCACCCTCTCCTGGCACTAACGAGTACGTGAAAGACTCCCCCAAGTCTTGATCGGTGCTGCTGAGGCTCCCCACTGCGGTCAGAGAGGCCTGAGTTAAGGTAACGGTGCTGGAGCTGAGACTGATGTCGGTGGGCGCCTCATTCACATTCGTGGGCGCAAGGCTCAAGGTTTGGTCAAACGTGAGGTTATTGGCGTCCTTGGTTCGAACCCGGACCGTGTAAGGGTTGCTTCTACTCTCGTAGTCGAGGGCAGCTTTTAACTTGAGCTTGGATCCAGCGATGAAAAAAAGCTCGTTATCTGGATAGTCTTTCGAGTCCACCAGCGCGTAACTAAAAGTGTCGTCTATATTCGCGTCTACAGTTGCCAGCGTGCTGATTGCTGTACCCGTTGGAGTACTTTCTGGAATCGACATAGTGTCGAGAGTGATTCCTGTGGGTCCCTGGTTTACCTCTACCAGAATTCGAACTGCTGTTCGGCTTCCTACGAGAGTGGCTTCAATTTCACTTTTGACTTGGGGATCTGTGGCCGCCTTAAAAAAAACACTGGTGAGGCTTTCAGAGCTGACCTCGCAGGAGTCGCTGGGGATTCCTCTGCACTCCAGAGCTGAGTCGTCTTTTCCGCCCGCATTCAGCCCCGAGGGAAGCTTTTTGAACACCACTGGAATGCCATTGAGCTCAGAGCCTCCTCCGGGGGCCGCAATCTGAACCTGAATCTCGGTTTTTGCACCTGGATTGACGATCCTTTTCCGATCCTGGGCCTTCAGGGCGATTCCCAGGTCGCCATTTTTCAGAGCATCATCTCCGAGTTTCTTGAAACATGCTGTGGTGCCGAGGGTGAGCGCCGCAGAAGTCAGGGCAAACGCGAGCGATTGCAACGGTCTCTGGTAGAAACCACGGCCCATGGGCTTGAAGCCCAGCAAACTGAATACGTTCCGCAACGGCAACATCTCCATCTATAGTAACCCGACAAATCTGATCAGGTATAGAAGTTTTTTTGCCCCGGGGTGTCTCTTTGGACCCAGGTGTTCGGAAGGCTTTCAGGGGGTGGA
>JAGWZD010000112.1 GCA_018968995.1 Bdellovibrionales bacterium | reverse complement strand
AGTAGCCGCCCTTCTCGACACTCCAAACATACTCGTCATAGGAGCCCGGATAGGTGCTCGCACGCCCTTGATGCACCTCAAGAATCTTGGTTCCCACACGGCGAATGAACGAGCGATCGTGACTCACCACCACGATTGAACCCTCGTATTTCTCCAGGGCCTGAGCCAGCGACTCAACGGTATCAAAATCCAGATGGTTTGTAGGCTCATCCAAAAGCAAACACGAGGCCTTCTGCAAAAGCACCTGACCCAGTGCCACACGCGATTTCTCTCCGCCTGACAAAACGCGAATGGGCTTCTGAACATCATCGCCTGCAAAAAGAAGAGTGCCCGCGAGATCTAAAATCTCTTGTGGAAGAACTGCGGGATGGGCTTTCTGCTGAAGGGCACGCAAAACGGTATGATCCGGATTCAGCTCCTCGGCCACGTGCTGAGCAAAAAAGGCAAACGATGCCTCAAACCCATGCTCGACAGTGCCACTCTGTAAGGGCAACCTTCCCGCAAGCGACTTCAAGAGCGTGCTTTTACCAGCCCCATTGAGACCCACAACTGCTAGGTGCTCCCCCCCCATCAAGCGAAGATCAAGTCCTCGCAGGACCTGACGCTCGGGATACCCCAGATCGGCGCTACGAACGTCTAAAACCAATTTCCCCGCCCTGGCTGGGGCAGGAATTCGAAACCGAGCTCGTGTCGGAAGCGCCTTCACTTCGATTGTCTCGAGGCGATCCAGAGACTTCAGTCGCGACTGAGCTTGACGAGCCTTAGTGGCTTTGGCCCCGAAGCGTGCCACGAAATCGAGCACTTCCTTCCGGCGCTGCTCGACTGAAAGCGCACGCGACTCAAGCTGCTGACGAAGGAGCTCTTTTTGTTCGAAATAATCATCAATGTTGCCGTTGAACTTCGTGATCGAGCCACTCTCGACTTCAACAATATGGTCTGTGGTGCGCCTCAAGAACTCTCGGTCATGCGAGATGAGCAAAAAAGCTCCGTTAAACCCCTGCAGAAATTTCTCGAGCACCAGTAAGGTCTCAAGATCGAGGTAGTTCGTGGGCTCGTCGAGCAACATGAGGTTGGGCTGTGCTCCCAGCATCCGCAAGAGCTTGGCCCGCATGCGGTAGCCCCCGCTAAACGACTGAATGGGGCGAGTGTAGTGATCATCTAGAAGCCCCAGACCACGCCCCAGAGATTTGAGCTCCCAGAGAGGTAAAGTGGCACCCCGAGAAATAAACTCCTCTATCGTTTCGCTAGGCCCCCACTGATCATACTGCGAAAGGTAGCCAAGTCTTAGGCTGCGCGAACGGACGATCTCGCCTGAATCAAGGGATTCTTCCCCGATGAGCGCCTTAAAAAGCGTGGTCTTTCCAGCTCCGTTAGGACCGATAACGCCAACGTGCTCATCGGCGTTAATCGCAAACGAGGCTTGATCAAAAAGAACCTTGGAACCGTAAGACTTCGAGCCTTGTTGAAGCTGGATCAGGTTTTCCATCGCGGCTTGCCACCACGAGAGTCCTTGCCACCAAAGCGGCCCTGCCGCTTGGAGTAGGGTCCATCAAACTTTTTCTTAGCTCCAGCGAAGGCAGGCTTTTTCGGACGATCACCCGCAGGAGTAATTCCTGCTCCGCCGGCATGTCGATCGCCCACGCGGGTCACGAGTCCACCGCGCTCACTACGTCGCTCAGTCAACTGGGACGAAAAATCCGGGCGGTCCTTCAATCGCATCGGACGCTCAGACTTCTCGGAGGCCTGCGCTTGAGCCTGCGAGCCGCGGGCATCCGAGAATAAATCTGGATTCAGCAGAGCAAGAAACCTTCCAGCGATTTCATCAGGCATCATTTCAGCAATGGCATCTCGCCACTCATTGCCCATGACCTCAACCACTCTCCCCCAGTTTTCCTGAGCTGTGAAAGCCGAGAGCTGCTTGCTCACCTTTAAAAGAGCGATTTCCTTACGCGAAGGAACTCGCATTTCTTTCATCGTCGACTTGGTGATCTTTTCGATTCTGCGCACTAGCCCTCGACTACTGGCTGTCACGAGGCTCATCGCCACTCCTGACTTGCCACTTCGAGCGGTGCGACCAATTCGATGCACGTAGGCATCGAGCTCACGAGGAAGAGAGTAATTTACGACGTGGGTTACATCCTTCACGTCCAACCCTCGTGAAGCCACATCGGTACAAAGAAGAATGTTTACGCGACGATCGCGAAACCCACGCATCGTTCGCTCGCGAGCGTTTTGGTCCATATCGCCATGAAGACAATCCACCTTAAAGCCTTTGCCTACCAGGAAATCAGCCACTTCCACTAAAAGAGCCTTAGTTTGAAAGAAGACCAGTCCGTAAAAGTCATCAACAGACTCCATGAGCTTACAGAGCACCTCGGGCTTATTCGATTCCTGGGTGACGTAATAAAGCTGCTCGACATTGTCAGATAGCATCTTCGCGCCCCGATTGACTTGCACCTGCTGTGGCGCATCGAGGTATTCCTCTGCAACCGAGCGAACTCCCGGGCTCATGGTGGCCGAAAATAGCCAAGTGCGAGACTGCCCCTCAGGGATAGCAGCCAAGATAAATTCGAGATCCTCTTTAAAGCCCATCGAAATCATTTCATCGGCTTCATCCAGAATCACGGTTTGAACCAGCTCGAGTGAAAGCGTTCCGCGCTTCAGGTGATCCACGAGTCGTCCTGGCGTTCCTACAACGACTTGAGCGCCTCGCTTCAGCCCCCCGATCTGATCTCCAAAGCTTGAGCCTCCGTACACGGGCAGCGCTCGAACTCCGCCGAGCTTCATGTGCCGGCCAATCAATTGAACCTGCTCCGAAACCTGAATTGCCAGCTCGCGAGTCGGACAAAGCACCAGGGCTTGAACGCCCTTCACTTCCATATCGAGTCTCTCGAGAAGAGGAATCGAAAAGGCCGCTGTTTTTCCAGTGCCGGTAGCTGCTAATCCAATGAAATCTGTCGGCTCCCCCAGAAGAATGGGCAGCGCCTGCGACTGAATTTCGCTAGGTTTCTCAAAGCCCATCTCGGTGATGGCCTTCAGAATAGGATCCGAGAGGTTCAGTTCATTAAAATTAAGCATGGGTGCTCCGATGGGATGATGGTTTTCCTGATCTCTGATGATGACGTCCGCCTTTACCGCGGTTTCCAGCGTGTACTCGCGGTCCACGCCCTCCACCGCCACGCTTGCGCGACTCCACCTCGAGTCCCTCTGGGGTAGGCAGTACGTGGACGCGTTTGCGAATCAGGCGCTCAACGTCTGACAAAAAAGCCTTTTCGGCGGGTGAACAAAACGACACAGCAACACCATCGCGTCCAGCGCGAGCGGTGCGGCCAATTCGATGAACGTAGGTCTCTGGAACATTCGGAACATCGTAATTAAACACATGCGACAGATCATCGATGTCGATCCCACGGGCAGCAATATCGGTTGCCACGAGCGCTAAAAGCTTTCCAGATTTGATCCCTTCAAGCGCACGTTCGCGGGCGCCCTGAGATTTATTTCCATGAATCGCCGCTGCACCGTATCCAGCAGCTTGTAGCGATTCGGCCACACGATTGGCGTCTCGCTTGGTGCGTGTAAAAACAAGCGCGCGAGTCACTTCGTTGTTCTCGAGCATTTTCTTGAGAAGTGAAGTCTTCTGGTTCTCTTGCACGTGCATGACGGCTTGAGCAATGCGGTCAGCGGTGCTGGCCACCGGAGTCACTTCCACGCGAGAGGGCTGATACAAGATCTGCGAAGCAAGCTTCGTAATTTCAGGTGGCATGGTTGCCGAAAAAAACAGCGTCTGGCGATTCTGCGGAATCTGCCCGATCACACGCTTGACGTCATGGATGAAACCCATGTCGAGCATGCGATCGGCTTCATCGAGAACGAAAATTTCCAGATCACTCAGGCGAATGAGTTTCTGGTTGAGTAGATCCAAAAGCCTTCCTGGTGTGGCCACCACGATGTCTACACCCTGACGAACGGCCGAGACCTGGGGATTCTGCCCCACTCCACCGAAAATCACCGTGTGCTTCAAATTCAGTCGCGCCCCATAGGTAGCGAAACTCTCCCCTATCTGTGAGGCAAGCTCGCGGGTTGGGGTCAGGATCAGCGCCCGGATCGGACGAGCTGGGCCTCCGCGCGGGACGATGCCGCCCGGCGCTTTGGTCGCAGTTGCCTGGAGCACGGGTGCGCCTAGGATCTGCGAAGCTTGTGCCCCTTGCGGAGCCAAGAGCTGCAAGATCGGCAGAGCGAAACCAGCGGTCTTTCCAGTGCCTGTTTGGGCAATGGCCAAGAGGTCTTTGCCTTGAAGAACAATCGGAATGGCCTTCTGTTGGATGGGGGTCGGCTTTTCGTAGCCAGTCGCCTGAATCGCCTCCAAGAGAGGAGCGATCAGGTTTAAGTCCTTGAAATTCATGATGAAAAACACTTCTACTTCCGCCCCGGAAAAACTGTCGCACAAGGCGGTCAGGACGGCCTGCTGGGGCTGCAGGAACCTTTTTCGTGAAAGAACAGGCTGCACCCTATATGCATTGCGTCAACAAAGCGAGAGAAATAGCGACACCCCCTGGAATTTCTAGATCGTCCGAGTGCTTTTCCCGCGCCCTGGGCACCGAACGGTTTATAACCGGGACATGCGCACCGACTGGACTCTTTTAGAAAACCTTCTCTCCACCCCTACAGCTCCCTTCCGCGAAGATCAGGTTCGAGCAGTGGTGGAGGACACCTTGATTGATGCCGGCGTTCCATTTTTCGAGGACCACTACGGAAATGTGGTCATTGGGGCAAAATCTCCAGCCGACTACCGCAAGGCTCTCTCCAAGAAATCCAAAGAACCCGTACGAGTGTTTATTGCCCATATGGACCATCCGGGCTTTCACGGACTGGAGTGGCTCTCCCCAACTGAGCTGAGAGTCCAGTGGCATGGGGGCTCTCCTGTTCAGCACCTAGATGGCGCCAAAGTTTGGGTGAGCGTGGATGGGTTTCATGGTTACGCTGACTCTGGAGCGCTAAAAGAAGTAAAGATTGCGGAACATGGTCGCGCCATCGCCCAAGCAGTCGTGCAATTTGATGAAAGCTCGGTTTACTCCCATTTTGCGTCCAAACCTCAGGCGATTTTTGGAGGGTTTCAGTTTCGCTCTCCCTGCTTTCAAGAAAACGACTGCTACTACACCAAGGCTGCGGACGATCTTGTAGGCTGCTTTGCCATCTTATCGATGGCTAGAGAGCTCTATGGAAAAAAGAAAAAATCCTCCCCTGCTCCTCGAGTTTTTGGACTCCTCACCCGAGCGGAGGAAGTAGGGTTCATTGGAGCTATCGAGCACTTTGAAAAGGGCTGGTACAAAAACGCTAAAAGCCCGGTCATTGCGGTAAGTCTCGAGACGTCTCGAACCCTTCCAGGAGCGGACATCGGCAAAGGCCCAGTAGTGCGCCTAGGCGATCGAAAAACTGTTTTTCATCCGGATTACTTGCAGGTGCTGAGCGGCATCGCTGCCAAGCACCTTCCCAACACCGCAGACCAAACACGTCACCAACGCCGAATCATGGATGGGGGATCCTGCGAGGCGACAGCGGCAACGGCTTACGGAATTCCTGCGATCGGCATCTCGGTGCCTCTGGGAAATTACCACAATCAAGGACTCGAGGGCGGCCCAGACTGCGCGGGAAAAGACGGACCGGCCCCCGAATTTGTGCATAGGTCCGATGTTGAGGGACTACTCACTTTGGTGCGCGGAGTTGCCGCCCCTAAGCTCAACTGGTCTTCTCCCTGGGAAGCCGTGCGACAGAGTTTTCAAAAGTCGCTTCGAACCTATCGTCGTTACCGATGAAGTGATAGTAAGGAAATATGGCTAAGACGCTTCCATTGCTGGTGACTACAGACCTTCAACAAGACTCGGCGTCTCTTCGGCGCACTCGAGCGGTTAACCAGTACGCTGTGGCTTTAGGTGAAAAACTCAAAACAACACTTGAAGTGCTTCACGTGGCAAATCTCGGTGAAATTGCCCAAATTCCACAAGCGGCCTCGGCCATATTAAACACTCAAAAGTCCCAGCTCAAAAATCTGGTTAACCCCTTCCAAAACGTATCGCGTGCAAGATTTATCGTTGGCCATCCAGCCACATCCATTAGCAAGCTCGCTTCTCAGAAAACAAAGTATGAGCTGCTCGTTCAAGGAACCAGCGGACGAACAGGCCTTTCGCGGGCCTTCCTGGGGAGTGTGGCCGAAGAAGTGATTCGTCATTCTAAGATTCCCGTGATGACAGTGGGCCCTGAAGCGCAAAAGCACGCTTTACATGCGGATTTTCTGTCCAAGGGCGCTCCCCTGATTCTGGTGGCAACAGACCTCAAGAAAACGAGCTTGCCTGCGCTCCAGTATGCTCTGGGGCTTGCCAAGCGCCTGGGTGGCCGAGTTCATGCCGTCTACCACCTCCAAACAGGACTTCACCCACTCCTCCAGACCGCTATGGCTACTCCCTCGAGTTCTCGAGAGCTCCAGGAACTGGTTCGAACTCTTGAGCGTGATGCCGAAAAGACCCTAAAAAAGACCCAGGCTAAATTCCAGAAAGCCGGGGTGGAGTTCAGTTGGAGCGTTTTAGAAAAAGGCCCCACTGCCCCAGAACCGCTCATTGCCGAAGCAAAGAAATGCGGGGCAAGCTTGATGGTCATGGGTACCCATGCCCGGGGCTTACTCCTGGGAAGCTTCCTGGGGAGCACCTGTCGAGGCGTGGTTTTAGGCTCACCCGTTCCCGTCATCACCGTACAGCGCTAGCCTTTGACGCGACGCTTTCTTGAGGAAATCCCCTCCCTTTTACTACCTTTTGGGGGATCCCTTTGCTAGAACCCCCGGCATGTCTCAACCCATCAAAATTGGTATTAATGGCTTTGGAAGAATTGGTCGTAAAGTATTGCGCTTGGCGCTTTCACCCGCCAACAAGAGCAGGAACTTT